>JBCCRZ010000084.1:0-14023 GCA_039200855.1 Cyanobacteria bacterium P01_D01_bin.44
CTTGATCACGGTCTTGATGGTGTTGAATTATTCAGGGACTAAGACCCTGATTGATATCTTCAACTTTGTGATTTTGTTAGCGACGTTAACAACACTGATTCCCTATGCGTTTTGTGCGATCGCAGAGTTCATTATTTTCCTACAGGATCCAGCCCAGTTTGGGGGACGGCGGCACTTTAAAGGGTCAGGTATTGTCGCCGCGATCGCCTTCATTTACTCGGTCTGGGCCATTTACGGCGCGGGTGCAGAAACCGTCCTTTACGGCTTCATCCTGCTCTTGTTGGGGATTCCGGTCTATGTCTGGCTCGTCAAGCAACAACAGGTCCAGCCCGCAGAACAAATCTTACCCAGCGGCAGTGACCCTTCCCTTGGCACAGCCGGTAGCTGAAGCGGTGTGCCGGTTTATTATCAGGAGATAAAAAATAATGGTTTCTTATGGTGTTTACTCAGAAGTTGGCAAACTGCATAAGGTGCTTGTGTGTCGCCCCGGACTTGCCCATCTGCGCCTGACGCCGCGTAACTGCGAAGCGCTGTTATTTGACGATGTCTTGTGGGTCCATGAAGCTCAAAACGAGCATCATAACTTTGTCACACTGATGCAGGAACACAGCGTTGAAGTTCTGGAAATGCATCATTTATTAGCAGAGACCTTGGATAACCCGACCGCTAAAGCCTGGATACTGGATCGCAAAATCACGCCTAATGAGGTAGGGGTGACGGGGTTGGCAGAGCTGCGGGGTTGGCTAAATGAAATGCCGTCAGAACCCTTGGCAGAATATCTAATTGGGGGTTTGTCGGCCCAAGAAATTCCGTTCGCGCCCTACAATACCCTGGGGCAGTTTGTCGATGCTCAGATGATGATCGTGCCGCCCTTGCCTAACATGCTGTTTACCCGTGACACCAGCTGTTGGATTTTTAATGGCGTCACCCTTAACCCGCTTCACTATTCTGCCCGCCGTCATGAGACGCTTTTGGTAACAGCCATTTATAAGTTCCATCCGCTCTTTAAACAAGCTGACTTTCAGACCTGGTGGGGGGATCCAGATGTTAATCATGGGTCGGCCACCGTTGAAGGGGGGGATGTGATGCCCTTGAGTAACGGAGTTGTGCTGATTGGGATGGGGCAACGCACGACGCCCCAGGCGATTGGGCAAATTGCCCAGGCGTTGTTTCAACACAATGCGGCTCAGCACATTATCGTGGCCCAGTTGCCTAAGCATCGGGCCGTGATGCATCTCGATACTGTGTTTTCATTTTGCGATCGCGATCTGGCCACTATTTATCCGGATGTGGTCAATAACATTCGTACCTACAGCCTGAGACCCAGGGCTCACCCTGCTAAATTCGATATTCAATTAGAAGAAAAACCTTTTCTAGACGTTGTGGCTAAAGCCTTAGGTCTAAAGACTCTGCGTGTTGTGACCACGGGGGGAGATACCTACGAGGCAGAACGCGAACAATGGGATGACGGCAATAATCTCATTGCCCTTGAGCCGGGTGTGGTGATTGCTTATGCCCGTAATGTTTATACCAACACAAAGCTAAGAAAGGTCGGCGTTGAAGTGATCACAATTGCGGGTTCAGAACTGGGTCGGGGGCGCGGCGGCGGGCACTGCATGACCTGCCCAATTCTGCGCGATCCCATTTCGTAACGAGGAATATTCACGATGTCATTCAACCTTCACCATCGCAGTTTACTCAAGATGTTGGATCTGAGCCAACGCGAGCTGCTTGACCTTCTCGATCTGGCAGCGGAGCTGAAACAGAACAAATACGCCAAAACCGAGCAACCGTATCTCAAAGGCAAAAATATTGTCCTGATTTTCGAGAAACCGTCAACCCGGACACGCTGCTCCTTTGAAGTCGCTTGTTTTGATCAAGGGGCTCAGGTTTCCTATCTCGATACAGCGGGCTCCCAAATTGGCCGCAAGGAATCCATTCGAGACACGGCACGGGTGTTAGGGCGGCTATATGATGGTATCGAGTACCGGGGCGCAGCTCAAGATACGGTAGAACAACTCGCCCAGTATAGCGGGGTACCTGTATATAACGGCCTGACTGATGAAGCCCACCCGACACAGGTGCTGGCTGATTTTATGACCATGCGCGAGCACAGTGACAAGCCCCTGCACGACATTTCTTTCTGCTTCCTGGGCGATTGCCGGTTCAACATGGCCAATTCGCTCATGCTAGGGGGTTGCCTGATGGGTATGAATGTGAGATTGGCAGGACCCACGGCTTATTTACCCCATGAAGATGAGGTTGAGATCGCCCAACAGCGTGCTACCCAATCTGGTGCCAAACTCACGATCACAGAGGATCCTCTGGACGCGGTTAAGGGGGTTGATTTTATTTACACCGATGTTTGGGTTTCCATGGGTGAGTCTGACGCGGTTTGGGAAGAGCGGCTAAAACGCTTAAAACCCTACCAGGTTAATCATTCACTCATGAGCGCAACCGGCAATCCTCAGACTCATTTCCTGCACTGTCTGCCCGCCTTCCATAATTCTCATACGACGGTAGGAAAACAAATTTTCGAGAAGTATGGCCTTGAAGAAATGGAAGTCACCGATGAGGTTTTTGAATCGGACGCTTCCATCGTCTTTAGCCAGGCTGAGAATCGGATGCACACGATCAAGGCACTACTGGTGGCCACATTAAGAGATTAATACTTCCAAGGAAAATAACCATGCGGATTGTGGTTGCATTAGGGGGTAATGCCTTGCTGCGGCGAGGACAGCCTATGACCTCTCAAAATCAACAGACCAATATCCAAATAGCGGCTAAGGCGATCGCCACGCTGGCCCAGGATCACGACCTAGTCATTGTCCATGGCAACGGCCCACAGGTAGGCCTACTGGCCCTCCAAGCAGAGGCCTATAAAGATGTTAAGCCCTATCCATTAGACATTCTCAATGCCGAAACAGAAGGCATGATTGGCTATCTAATTGAGCAAGAACTCCACAATCAACTACCCGATCGCCAAGTGGTGACGCTGCTGACGCAAGTCGAAGTCGATCTGAAAGATCCGGCCTTTGCCCATCCTACCAAGCCGATTGGGGCCACTTACCCCCAGGCTGAAGCAGAGCGGCTTGCCGCCGAGCGGGGGTGGGCGATCGCCCCTGATGGCGATGCCTATCGCCAAGTTGTCCCGTCACCAGAGCCCCGACGGATTATCGAATTAGCTGCCATTCAACTGCTCATTCAATCGGGGGTACTGGTGATTTGCGTGGGCGGCGGCGGCATTCCCGTTGCGGTTACGCCCACAGGTGCCATTCACGGGGTAGAAGCCGTCATTGACAAAGATTTGGCGGCAGCTCTGCTAGCGATATCGCTCGAGGTAGACGCGCTATTGTTACTGACTGATGTGGATGCGATTTACTCAAACTGGGGGACGCCCGCTGCTCAACCACTCCGTTTAATCTCTCCAGAAAAATTACGCCACTACTCGTTCGCCCCGGGTTCAATGGCTCCGAAAGTAGACGCGATTTGTCGGTTTATCGAACAAACCGGCGGTATTGCAGGCATGGGCCGACTAGAGGATGCGGCAGCGATTCTCACCGGTCAAGCAGGGACATTGGTCCGCTGAGCCCCAGCCCCGCAGGGGCACATCCTGATAGTATATGGGCTGTAGAACAATTCTGATTTACTTTGTTCTATGGCTACATGTCTAGAAAATCTATTTATAAACTATCCCCTGAGGAGATTATTAAGATTGAGCTGACAACAGTGATCTTGATTGTGTTTATTGTGTAGCATTGGTGCTAAATGGCCGATTCTAATCAGTCAGTGACTGACAAGGTTAGCCTGAAGGATGTAAATAAGAGATCTTTAACGCACAACCCGCATCTTTTTCTAATCTATGCCGCAGACACTGGTCCGCTACTCTAATATTCTAGAAATTGTCGGCGATATTATTCGAGTTCAAGTGCCTGAAAGTGCCCATCAGGCCAATATTACACCGCGTTTTGGCGACTTGGCTGTTGTCAAAGGTGATAGTAGTGGCTCGTCTTTAGCCCAGATCATCAATCTTAAAGGCAATACGATTACGCTCCAGGTGTTTCGGGGCACCAAGGGCGTCTCCACCGATTCAGCCGTTTATTTTCTCGGGCATCCCATGGAGGCCACCTATTCAGAAAATATCCTGGGTCGGGTTTTCCGGGGTATAGGAGAGCCGATTGATGGCGGACCAGAACTCTCCCAAGACCCCAAGGTGAGGATTGGCGGGCCGTCGGTCAACCCCATGCGCCGGGTTTTAGCCTCAAAGCTGATTCGGACCGATGTCCCAATGATTGACGTGTTCAACTGTTTGGTTGAAAGTCAGAAAATTCCGATTTTCTCTGTGTCTGGAGAACCCTTTAACGCCTTTCTTGCCCGGATTGGCATTCAAGCCGATGCCGATATTGTCGTTTTTGGTGGGCTGGGGCTGGTTTTCGACGATTACTACTTTTTTCGCAAGGCCTTTGAAGATGCCGGGGTCTTTTCACGCACGGTGATGTTTGTCAATCTGGCCTCTGATCCGATTGTTGAACGCATGCTGATCCCGGACATGGCTCTGGCGGTTGCAGAACATTTTGGTGTGGAAGAAGGAAAACGAGTTTTAGTCCTGCTGTCGGACATGACGGCCTTTGCCGATGCCCTTAAAGAAGTGAGTATCGCGATGGATCAGGTCCCCGCCAATCGAGGCTACCCAGGGGATCTCTACTCCCAGTTGGCCCGCCGGTATGAAAAAGCAGCAGACTATGCGAGTGCTGGCTCGGTCACTGTTTTGACGGTCACGACAATGCCAGGAGATGACTTAACCCATCCGGTACCCGATAATACAGGCTATATTACCGAGGGTCAGTTTTATCTCCACGACGGTAAAATCGACCCGTTTGGCTCCCTGTCAAGGCTCAAGCAAAACGTCATTGGCAAGGTGACCCGCGAAGATCACGCTCAGATCATGAACACGATGATTCGCTTCTACGCGGGGGGTAAAGATGCCGAACAGAAACAAGCCATGGCGTTTGAGCTGTCTGATTATGATCTTCAGTTGTTAAAGTTTGGTGAGCTGTTTGAGAAGAGGTTTATGGATATCCAGGTTTCTCTACCCCTGGAACAGGCGCTCGATCTTGCCTGGGAAACGCTGGCGGAGTGTTTTGAACCCCAGGAGTTATTAATGAAACAGGCCCTCATTGATAAGTATTTCCCAAAAAAGATATCGCCCTAAGGAAGGACCCCAATGGCTAGACTTCCGCTGACCAAAGCCTCTCTGACCGAGCAAAAAAAGCGACTCAAGACATTTGAGGGGGTTTTACCTTCCCTAGATCTCAAGCGTCGCCAGCTGACAGCTGAGCGGCATAAGGCAAAAGCAGCCCTTGCCAGGATTTACCAACAGCTCTCGGATTTAGAGTCTGCGATCGCAGAAGATTTGCCCATGCTCTCTAACCAGCTGGTGGATCTGACCGATATCGTCAGGGTGACTGGCGTAGACCTGACAGAAGAAAATATCGTGGGCACAAAGCTGCCCAAAATTAGCCAAATTCAAACTCAGGTGCATGACTATGCTTTGCTCGGCAAACCCTTCTGGGTCGATCGCTTGACAGTGCTATTACAATTAGCCTTGGAAATGAAAATAGGCATCCAAGTGGCGCAACAGCGACTCACGTTGCTTGCACAAGCAGAGCGGATAGTGACCCAGCGATTTAATTTGTTTGACAAAGTTTTGATCCCCAAAGCTAAGGCAAATATTAAGAAGATTCAAATTTATCTAGCCGATGCGGATCGAGCCAGTGTGGTCAACTCCAAACTTGCCAAGCGCAAAAAGGAGAAACAGCTGGCATGAGTATTGTCACTCTGAGCAAGCTAACTGTGTTTGGGCTGAGCGCCGATCGCACAGCTATTCTCGAAGGCTTACAACGATTAGGATGTCTACATTTGATCCCGCTCCAACCGCCGGTCGAGGAGGCTGATTTTGGGTCGAGCGATCGCTATGAAGAGGCCCAACAAGCGCTGCGTCATATCATGGATGTTCCTCGTCGCCGATATCAGGTACATGATGAGGACGGGTTTGATCTAGATCAGGTGGTGGCGGCGGCGCTGGCGAACAAACAGCAGCAGCGTGAGATCGAAGACCAGAAACTTTTCTTGGCCAATCGATTAAAGGAACTCGCGCCTTGGGGACACTTCACCTTACCGGACTTAGACGATTTGGGAGGCTATCGGCTCTGGTTTTACCAGGTGCCATACACGAAAGCGAAACAGATTCAGCAGCTAGCGCTGCCCTGGCAGAAAGTCGGAGAGGATCATCTCAATATCTATGTGGTGGTGATCTCTCAAGCGGAACCCCCCAGTGATCTCTTGCCAGTGCCTCGAACTCGGGCTGGGGCAGTCTCACCAGAAGCGCTGAAGCACCAGTTAGAAGTGCTGGAAATCGAGCTAGATGAAATTCGCTCAGAGCATGAGGCCCTCAGTCGTTGGATCAGGTTGCTGTCTAAAAATCTTGCCCGTGCCGAAGACGAAACTGCTTTGCAGGTGGCCAGCGAGCAGGCTCAAGAACAAGACGGTATCTTCATGCTACAGGGCTGGATACCTAAGCGGTCGATTAAACAATTGGATATCTTTGCTGAACACCATCAATTGGCCTTTCTAGCCGAACCGCCTAAGCCAGACGAGACTCCACCCACCCTCATGGAGAATTCATCGACGTTTCAAGGCGGGCAGGATCTGGTCAGTTTTTACGAAACGCCCGGTTATCGCACCTGGGATCCCTCGATTGTTGTCTTCTTCTCATTTGCCCTCTTTTTTGCCATGATTATTGCTGACGCTGGCTATGCGCTGGTGCTGGCAGTGATTGTGGCTTACTACTGGCACGCAATGGGTAAAAGCCCAGGGGGCAAACACTTTCGCATTTTGTCAGGGGTCGGACTGTGCCTGGCGGTGCTCTATGGCATCCTGGTGGGGAGTTATTTCGGGATCGAGCCACCGGAGGGGTCTCTGTTAGCGAGTTTTAAGGTTATAAATCTTCAAGATTATAATGCCATGATGCGGTTTACGATTGCCGTTGGCTGCCTACATTTGGCCTTTGCAAATGCGGTGGTTGCCTATCAGTCGGCAGGTTTTTCGAATCAGGCTAAGCCCCTGGGCTGGATCACGGTTATCTTCGGCGGCTTTGTGCTTTATCTGGGCTGGCAGCACGTGGGCATCGGTTTGCTGGGAGGAGGTGGGCTGGTGATTTTTTGGGCAGGGATTGTGGGCAGTCAAAAACCCTCTCTCTTGCGGTTGATCGATGGGCTTGGAGCCTTGACTCAGTTTTCCAAACTCTTTGGCGATATCATGAGCTACCTGAGATTGTTTGCCCTGGGGTTAGCCAGTGCGTCTTTAGCCGTTACGTTTAACCAACTGGCGGCGCAAGTTCACCAGGCATTGCCTGGAATAGGGTTGTTGCTGAGCCTGCTGATTCTTTTGTTGGGGCATGGCATCAATCTGCTGTTAGCCATCGTGAGTGGTTTTGTCCATGGTTTGCGCCTAAATTTTATTGAGTTTTTTAACTGGGGTATTTCGGACGAAGGGTACCCGTTTCAAGCATTCGCAAAAAAGGAGCGTAGTTCGTGAACGGAAATGAATATATGAGCGTCCTAGGCTGGATAGGGATATACATCCCCGTGGCGTTGTCGGCCATTGGCAGCTCAATTGGCTGTACGATTGCTGGCCAGGCGGCAATCGGAGCGATGATGGAACTCAACGGCGGGTATGGTCGCTATGTCGGCATCTCTGTCTTACCCTCTTCGATGTCAATTTACGGCATTGTTGTCCTGTTTGTGCTTAACCGCCCAGTCACGATGGACAATGCGGGTGCCCTGTTCAGTATTGGCGTTGGCTCCGGGGTCGCCTTTTTGGTGTCTGCGATCTATCAGGGCATTGCTTGTGCGTCTGCGATCGCAGGGTCTAAGGCAAAACCCGAAATCTTTGGTCTGTCCCTGGCCCCAGCAGCCATTGTTGAAGGGTTTGCGGTATTTGCTTTTGTCTTTGCACTGGTGGCAGCCGGTGGGCTGGAATAAGCTAAGGAGTGTGAACGATGGCTAACAACAGACGGACTCAGCGAGAGGTGGCGGTCGAAGTGGCAGCGGGGGTTGACACCCTGATTGCCCGACTGCGGGACGAAGGCGTTAATAGCGGTCGCGAACAAGCGGATCAGATTGTGAAGGCGGCGCAAGCCCGTGCCACTGAGATTATCGAGCAGGCCCAGGCCCAAGCAGACCAGATTACCCACAAAGCGAGAGAAACCTCAGACAACTTAGAACAAGCAGCGCATAAAGCCTTAGGCGTAGCTTTTCGCGATACGATCCTGGCACTGAAGCTTCAACTCTCACAGCAGTTTGCCAGAGAAGTGCAACGCCTGGTGACTGACCAAACCCAGAAACCCGAGCTGCTCGAAAAACTCATCCTGGAGGTTGTCGGCCAGGTTAAATCAACAGTGGCCCAAGCCCAAGAGGTGGAGGTGTTATTGCCGACCCAGGTCGCCGGATTAGAAGAACTCAGCCGCAACCCTGAGGAGTTGGAGCAAGGCATTCTCACCCACTTTGTTAAACTTGTCAGTCAAGATAGTCTGCGCGAAGGTGTCAATTTCGGGATTGCTAAGGATAACCAGGGCGGATTGAGGCTCCGCCTGGTTGATCAAGAAGTAGTGCTGGAACTTAGCGATCGCGCTATTGCTGAAGCCATCCTTGCCCACCTCCAACCGCGCTTCCGGGCGCTGCTAGAAGGGATGGTCAAATGATGGCTCAATACGTCACCTTAATGGCCAGCCTGCCGCCGATTGGGCAACTCTTTGAAGCCAATCAACCGCCGATTTCTCAACTGAAGCTAAACAGCCGGTTAAAGATGTTGACGGCAAGAGATACCCTGCGCCTGGATCAAATTGCTTCCCTAGTCGCCTGGCGGCAACAGCCGATGGAGCGCAGTGATGCCCAGTTTATTGCCGAAGCCAAACGCTTCTTTGAAACGGTACGCAACCCAGTTTTACGAGAAATCATGGCGTACCGCCTCGATTTGCGTACGATTGTCGCGGCCCTGCGCCGTCGCCACCGAGGAGAGCGGGTGCCACCGGTCAATCAACCCTGGGGAGTGGGGCCATGGGTCAGCTATATTGAGCGCCACTGGACCGAACCTGGCTTTCACCTGGAAGTGATGTTTCCCTGGGTGTTAGAGGCCAATCAATACCTGGATGCCCAGGACTCAGTGGCACTGGAGCGGTTGCAATTTGAAATCAATTGGAAACTGCTTGATCGCTTGGAGACCGGACACTACTTCGATTTTGAGGCAGTCGTTATTTACCTGATGCGTTGGAGTTTGGTGCAGCGCTGGACTTCCTATGATGGTGCGGTGGCTGTGGAGCGATTCGGGGGGTTGGCTGAGTCGGGACTGGGAAGATTTTCGAATCTATTTACCGCTTAAGTCTTTATTCGATACATCAAATAGAGTGGCTAACACTATGGGTGAAAAGTTTAATCTAGCACGGGTCATTGCTGTTCAAGATGGTCTCGTCACACTTGAAATGGCTAAGTCTGATGCTCGCCCCCTGGTTAAAAATGAAATGGTGTATGTTTGTCCTCAGCGGGAAAATAATGGCCGCATTGAGAAACTCAAAGCCGAGGTGCTGCGGGTGCGAGGGCGTGAGGCAGATGCCCAGGTTTATGAAGATACCTCAGGGGTGGGAATTGGCGATCCGGTCGAACAGACGGGGCAGCTGCTATCGGTCACCCTGGGCCCTGGTTTGTTAAGTCAGGTTTATGACGGCTTACAAAATCCCCTCGCAGAAGTCGCGGCGGGTTACGGCACCTTTTTACCCCGTGGGAGCTATGTATCGGCCTTGGACTCGCAGAAAAAATGGTCCTTTATCCCCACCGCCCAAATCGGGGATTGCCTCAAAGCTGGAGATACGATTGGGACAGTCCAAGAAGGGCGATTTACCCACAAAATTATGATCCCCTTTGATCAGCCAGCCGAGGTCACCTTAGACTGGATTCAACAGGGTAGTTTTACTATCGATACCCCGATCGCTCGGATCAAAGATGGCAGTGGTCACGAACGTCTGCTAACGCTGACCCAACAATGGCCCGTACGCCGCGCCCTACCTCAGCAACTGTTAGAAAAACGATTTTCCGAGCGGCTTTATCCTCAAGAACCCCTGATCACGACCCAGCGTATCGTCGATACATTTTTGCCCATTGCTCGGGGGGGGACAGGCTGTATCCCAGGGCCTTTTGGGGCAGGCAAAACAATTCTGCAGGGTCTCATCGCTCGCTTTTCGGCAGTCGATATCGTGATTGTCGTCGCCTGTGGTGAGCGAGCGGGGGAGGTGGTCGAAACGATCTCCGAGTTCCCAAAAATGAGGGATCCCAAGACGGGTGGTCCGCTCATGGATCGGACGATTATTATCTGCAACACCTCCTCAATGCCAGTCGCCGCCCGAGAAGCTTCCATCTATACAGGGCTCACCCTGGGGGAATACTATCGCCAAATGGGGTATGACGTACTGCTGATTGCTGACTCCACATCTCGTTGGGCACAAGCGATGCGAGAAACCTCGGGGAGACTGGAAGAAATCCCCGGTGAGGAAGCCTTCCCCGCTTACTTGGACTCTTCTATCAAGGGTGTTTACGAGCGCGCCGGTATCATCCAAACCAACGATGGTAGCGTCGGTAGCTTGACGATGATTGGAACTGTCTCTCCGGCGGGTGGTAACTTTGAGGAGCCGGTCACCCAGTCAACTCTCAGTACGGTCAAGGCTTTCTTGGGGCTGAGTGCTGAGCGTGCCTACAAGCGTTTCTATCCCGCCGTTGATATCCTGATTTCCTGGTCGCGCTACTTTAATCAGCTAGAATCTTGGTTTGAGCAGCAGGTATCCCCTGATTGGGTCGGGCGCGTACGAGCGATGACCGATCTCCTGAAACGGGGCGACAGTATTTACCAGATGATGCAGGTGACTGGTGAGGAAGGGGTAACGCTGGATGATTTTGTCACCCATCAAAAATCTCTCTTTCTCGATCTCGTTTATTTGCAGCAAGATGCCTTTGATGAGGTTGATGCCAACACCCCTCTGGCACGACAGAAAAATAGCTTTGATCTGGTCTGTGACCTGGTCAATCGACCGTATCAGTTTGCCGACAAAAACACTGCTCGAGACTACTTCACTCGTCTCACAGGGCTATTTAAGAATCTCAACTACTCGCGAGCAGATGCGCCTGATTACACGAATTATCTGAAACAAATTCACGAGTTGGCAGACTCAGCTAGCCTGCACATCCTCTGAGGATCTAGAAGTGAGGCGTCTCTATCCAAAGGTTTCCAAAGGACTGATAGTTGCTGTGATTTTGCTAGGCATAGGTTTTCGGTTCATTCATTTGGATCGAAAAGGCTACTGGCATGATGAAGTGTACACGACAATCCGAGCCGCTGGCTTCACCCGCCATGAAATTGACCAGGAACTGTTTCAAAACCGGTTTGTCCTGGCTCCAGCCCTTCAAAAGTTCCAGCAGCTTAAACCTGAAAGTTCATATATTGACACAGTACACTCCCTGACGACAGAAGATCCGCAGCATCCACCCCTATATTTCCTGCTGGCCCGATTTTGGATGCAACAGTTTGGCAGCTCCATCGTCGCTTCTCGGCTCTTACCCGCTCTGTTGAGCTTGCTCAGCCTACCTTTGATCTACCAGCTGGCCATAGCATTATTTGCCTCTCACAGAGTAGCCCTGCTGGCAACAGCCCTGTTAGCCCTCTCTCCCTTAGACATTGTGTTTGCGCAAATTGCTCGGCAGTATAGTTTGTCAACAGCCGTAGTCATTGGCACCAGCTGGTTGCTGTTACGAGCGCTGCGTCATCCCACTCGACAAAACTGGGGAGGGTACATACTGGGCATCACCATTGGTCTCTACACCCATACTTTGTTCAGCCTTACCCTGATCGCCCAGGGGGTTTATGTCTTGCTCATGCAGAGAATGTTCGCTCGATTTGCGATCGCGGTGATAATCGCTTGCGGTTTGTACGCCCCCTGGCTCGCGATGTTGCTAAGAGAGCCGCAGCGGATACTAAGTGCAGCGGGGTGGACAAGTGTTGAAATGCCACTGCAGGAGCTGGCGAAACAGTGGATGCTAAATTTTACGGCTCTGTTTGTAAATTTTAATGCTAGCTTAGACAACCTCTGGAACATACTCATCCGCTCGCTTTTCGCTTGTTTGATTTTGGCTGCTCTGTACGCTGTCTACCGAGGGACTGCCCGGTCAACCTGGCTGTTTCTTTTTAGCTCACTCGGCATTCCATTTCTGGTTTTCTTGCTCCCCGATCTCCTGCTGGGGGGTAAGCGCTCGGCGGTCAGTCGTTATCTCGTCGCTTGCTATCCCAGCATTCAACTCTCCGTGGCTTACTTGTTAGCGGTTACATTGACCCGCAGACAATTGATCGGACAGGGGCTTTTTGCTTTGATCTTGACCGGTAGTCTAGTCTCTTGCAGCCTCAATGCTTTAGCCGATACCTCACAATATCAGGAAACCAGCTATACCAATCCAGAAATTCTCTATCTACTCTCCACTCAAACAGCTATACCTTCACCCGTTTTGGTTAGCGACACGGGGGATGGCGATACTAATGTTGGAGACTTGATTGCCCTTAGCTATGCGCTGCAGGACAACGTTCAACTTTTCATGGCGAGCCGCCCCCCTAATTTAGACGCTGTGCAAGATAAATCAACGGTGTTTGTGTTCCGACCCTCTGAGCAGATGTGGGAAGTCATGACCCAGCAAGGATGGCATCTGGAGGAAGTGATCCGGTTTGGTACCGTCTGGCAAGCTGAAAATCAAGCCACTTAAGGGTAAAACACATCTTAAGACAACAGTCGGTCAGCATAAATAAAAATTCGTGAGAAAGCCTAACATTACGTGCGATCGCAACTCAATGGCATGTATTACCGAGCATCAAATCTGTGATCGCAGCCTGCCGTGCGCCGCGATTCTAGCAGCAGCGCCAGGAGTCCAGTCACCTCAGGACCAGGCAACAACTCCATGGCAATCGCCCTAGACGAATGGCTTCACCCCAGAGATCGGCCCGTGTCGGTCCTCATCGTCTGACAAATCATCATGTCGCTTAGGTAAGCTTATCCCCTACTATGGACACCTACAATTGCGTTTATGGACAGGGTGCTATACCAGTGGTACCTGTTGTTATACCTGGACCAATAGTAGTGCTGCCCGTATTGTCGGTAAGAATGGTGGGCAAATTCAGAACCTGGAATGTCCCAGCTCCAATATTTAATAAATTAAACCCTGGATCACTATTCTGATTATCTTGTACACGTAAACATATCTCTGCGGGATTTTCCCCAGCCGTATTAGCAAAAAGAGTAGCTTCTAGTCCAGGGTTACCTTCTAAGATTTGGTTGTTCTCAACGGTTGTCTGGAGTCGAGTTGCCTGGTGAGCATCTAGCCGAATACCGACTTGATTGCCATTGGATGGCAGATTGATAGTATTCCCCCTGATGCTGGCATTGTTTATCTGGGCATTGCTATCAATTGAGATTGGCAACAGATCGGATACAGTAGAGCTAATGAAACCAGAACGAATATCAACCCCATCATCGCCATTGTTGTTAATGACATTATCTAAAATTACCAGGCGATCCATTCGAGCGTTGCCTTCTAGCACAAGACTAATACCGTCCCCACTGGGATCTGTGGAATCACCGTTATTCTCAATGCGGTTATTGGAAATGTTGACATTAGCCGTGGTCGCCTCTGTCGGCGTTGATTCTGCTATTGGTGAGCTTAGCAACAGGAAAAAGCCGTCGTCAGCATTCTCACTAATTCTATTTTGATCAGAGAGGGTAATATCAATATTACCTGGAATAACATTTATCAGGGCTAACCCTTGCCCAGATGGAAGATCAGGGAACTCAGCAGCAATCCCCGTAGTACCGATAATACTGTTGTCAGTTACCTCTATCTGGCCGCCGACTAAATTACTGAGCAAAACACCCTGGCTGACA
>JBCCRZ010000085.1:0-13923 GCA_039200855.1 Cyanobacteria bacterium P01_D01_bin.44
ACCGTTGCAAAGACGTGCCGTCTTTTAACGTGTCTAATCCTCGTTTGATCACCTGCTGGCTTTGGCATTTTGGACAATTCATCGGCTTATAACCCTTGAACTGTCAATATTTTAGCTGAGTCCTTTTAAGACACCAGTGCCTCGTGGGGCAGAAACCGGGTTTCTTTTCTCGGGTGTCCAGTTTCATGATTTGTTTTCCAAGAAACCCGGTTTCTCATCAGCAGCCTCGCTCTCAATGCCTCAGTTTTTGGCAATATCCTCTAAGCGCAATCGCCCCCGGTCGTCTTCAGGCGATTCAATTGATTTTACGTTGCCAAATCTCGTTAATCTCATCAAAGCGAATGGCTCGCATCCGTAGATTCAAAAGCTGGCTTCAGCAATCCCTGAGGATGATCTCGAGCATCTGATCAATAGACTGACCAACGTCGACGGCAAGTGCATTTACAGGCGGCTCTAAATCTTCGAACTGAGATCGCAACAGCCCCACCTTCATAAAATGGCCTTTCCTCCGATTTAACCGTTGTTCTATCTGCTCAAACGAACCGTGCAGATAAACCCACTGAAGATCTGCCTCTATCTCCTGGCTAAGTTGCTGTCGATAAGATTCTTTCAAGGCGGAGCAGGCTAACACGAGGCTTTGTTTCTGTGCCAGGTGCGATCGCATCATCTTATTGAGCTGGTCTAACCAGGGAGTTCGATCAGCATCCATCAACGGTATCCCCTGGCTCATTTTGTCGATATTGGCCTGGGAGTGATAATCATCCGCATCCGCAAAGCACCAACCGAGTCGCTCCGCCAGCCGCTGACCCAACGTGGTTTTGCCTGAGCCTGACACCCCCATGACCACTAAAATAAACGCCATCTTACCGGTCCTAAACTGACAGTGCACCGCGAGTGATGGCGCTATCAAAACATTTAATCTTCTTTGTCACTACAGAAATCCCACTAAATGAGGATGGTAAAATTGCTGAAACCTCTGATGATTAAAGAGCTCTAAGAATTTTATTTTACGGCTTTAGGCAACCAGGTATTCAAAGGTAGATCTTTTGAAAGGAGAACTATGCGTTGGCAAATGGGGCGGCGCAGCCGCAATATCCAAGATCGTCGTGGCGCTAGGGGGGGTGGCAGCTCTATCGCCGTAGGCGGTGGTGGTCTCGGAATGCTGGTGCTAGCACTCGTCATCATGTTCCTGGGCGGCGACCCGACTATCGTGCTCGACCAGGTTGCCCCCACCAGCCAGGGGCCCTATACAAACCAACCCAGGCAGATCTCCCCCCAAGAAGACGAGCTAGCTGATTTTGTGTCCGTCGTCTTAGCCGACACCGAAGACACCTGGCACACCCTGTTTCGTGAGATGGGCGGCGCCTACCAAGAGCCTGAGCTGGTACTATTTTCAGGGTCTACGCAGTCTGGCTGCGGATTTGCCCAGTCCGCCATGGGGCCGTTTTATTGTCCGGCTGACCAGACAGTCTACATTGACCTTAGCTTTTACCAAGACCTCAAAAATCGGCACCAGGCACCCGGCGATTTTGCCCAGGCCTATGTGATTGCCCATGAGGTCGGTCACCACGCCCAAAATCTCCTCGGTATTTCTGATCAGGTGCAACAGCTCAAGCGTCGGGTTAGTCAAACAGACGCCAACCAACTCTCGGTACGCCTTGAGTTACAGGCCGACTGCTTTGCGGGGGTCTGGGCCAACCGCGCTGACAGTGCCCGCAATATTCTAGAACAGGGCGATGTCGAGGAAGCTCTCAACGCTGCCAGCCAAATCGGTGACGATCGCCTGCAACAGCAGGGGCGCGGCTACGTATCGCCTGATTCCTTTACCCACGGCAGCGCAACCCAGCGATCGCGCTGGTTTAAGCGCGGTTTGCAAACCGGCGCTCTAAACCAGTGCAACACCTTCGAGACATCTAATCTTTAGCGCTAGCGACCAAACCCATCCCTGACAAAGCGACCCTCTTTAAAATCTCCCCGCATAAATACGGGTGATTTCAAGGGGATTAGTCATTCCCACGGACATCCGGATAGGGATTTTACTGGTCTACCTGAAAGTCACGTGCGTAATATCACGTATTGCGCACATCAACTTAGGCATTCTACGCAGTCTACCTAAGTACATTCACTTATCTAATATTAACCTTATTTTATATAACCTTTAACCCCATCATAGGAACCCCTAGGGATTTAATAAGTAAGTGTCTAATATGTGTTTTCAGTAAAAAAGGGCACACTAAGCTAGGCGTTTACTGTTCTGTTTTGTCAGTATAGTTGTGTCAAAAATAATACTTCTGGCTATGAGCACTCCTTCTCGATTTACCCAACGTTGGTTCGCTTGCACCGCAGGCGCTGCGATGGCAACCCTTGGTCTCCTGAGCGGGTCTGCCGCCGAGGCCGCTTCTTACAAGATTGATTTCGACACCGACGCCGCTGGCAACAGCATCAAGGTCGGCGATGGCAGCTCTAGCAACGGTGCGGGTGAGCTGATTGACGATGAGTGGTCTGACTGGGGGGTTAACATCAGTGGCTGGAACAATCGCAACGGTGGGTCCGAGGCTAAGCTATTGCTATTTAACACAGAGGACTACACCGGTGGTGATGATGACCTAAGGACAGGCTCCAGTTGGGGCACAACCCCTCAAGGCAACGCGCTGATCATTCAAGAAAGGAGCAGGAACTTCCATAATCCTGACGATGAATTGAAAGGGGGCTACATCGACTTTGACTTTGATAATGAAGTCAATTTCGAAGGATTTTCACTGCTGGATATCGACGATAATGGTGGCGGGATCTCGGTGCAAGGCTATGACGCCGATAATAACCAGGTCTTAAATATCAGCATTGATGACCTGATTGCTCTGCATAAAGCCGAGAATGGCAGCAACGCAGCCGCAGCCCAGGGCAAATCTGTGACCATGGACGGCGTTACCTTGACCCAGGAAGGCAACAAATGGGGTGACAACTCCTTGTTCAGCTTCAAAGTTGAAGATACTCTGCTCTCCCAGGTGCGGGTCAACTACCCCGGTAGTGGAGCAATCACGGGCCTGGAGTTTAGTGATGCTGAGCCACCTCGGGTGCCTGAGCCGTCTGCTACCGCAGGCGTAATGCTGTTGGGTGCAGTCGGCCTGCGTCGTCTGCGCAAGCGCAGGCTAGACGGGGAGACTGCTTAGGTTCAGCAATTTGCCTCACCTGATTGAGCGTCATCAAGGTTAGTTTTTAAAACATCATCGGTCCGCTGCTAGGTAGGCAGCGGACCGATTTCTTGGTTTAATGCCGGCTCGTTCAATACGGTCTCGTTAGTCTTACGGCTAGTACAGCACTACGCTACGAATCGACTCCCCCGCATGCATCAGGTCAAAGGCATCATTAATCTGATCAAGGGGCATCGTGTGGGTAATCAAATCATCGATATTGATTTTGCCTTCCATGTACCAGTCCACAATTTTGGGCACATCAGTACGCCCCCTGGCTCCACCAAACGCGCTTCCCCGCCACACCCGACCCGTCACCAATTGAAAAGGCCGCGTCGAGATTTCTTGTCCGGCAGCGGCAACCCCAATGATGATGCTCTCACCCCAGCCCTTATGGCAGCTCTCGAGGGCCTGCCGCATCACGTTCACATTGCCAATGCACTCAAAGGTGTAGTCAGCCCCGCCTCCCGTTAGATCCACCAGGTAAGAGACTAGATCGCCCTCCACTTCGTTGGGATTGACGAAATGGGTCATGCCAAATTTTTCGGCCAGGGCTTTTTTCCTGGGGTTCAGATCAACCCCAATAATCTTATCGGCTCCCACCATGCGGCAACCTTGAATCACGTTAAGACCGATCCCCCCCAGACCAAACACAATCACATTGGCCCCCGGCTCGACCTTCGCCGTATAGATCACTGCACCAATGCCGGTGGTGACGCCACAACCGATGTAGCAGACCTTATCAAACGGCGCATCTTCTCGGATTTTAGCCACCGAGATCTCAGGCAAAACGGTGTAGTTAGAAAAGGTGGACGTGCCCATGTAGTGATAAAGAGGCTTCCCGTTTAAATTAAATCGGCTGGTGCCGTTGGGCATCACACCCCGCCCTTGGGTGGCGCGGACCGCCTGACATAAATTTGTCTTTTGGCTGAGGCAAAACTTGCAGTTGCGACACTCCGCCGTATATAGCGGAATCACATGATCGCCCGGTTTAACGCTGGTGACCTCAGGGCCAACTTCTACCACCACCCCTGCGCCCTCGTGGCCCAATATGGAGGGAAACAACCCTTCTGAGTCTTTCCCAGAGAGGGTATAGGCATCGGTATGACAGATACCTGTGGCTTTGATCTCAACTAAAACTTCGCCAGCTTGTGGGCCTTCGAGCTGGACGGTTTCAATACTGAGGGGTTGACCCGCTTCAAAGGCTACCGCGGCTTTAACATCCATAAATTGAATTCCTCTTAAACCTCTTTCACAGCCAGACCTGTAGTTTGCCTTACGGGTAAAACTTAAGTTTTCAAACTGGATGTGGTTTAATCAACCCAACCAATATCATCATCCGACAGCATACTATTCTGCTCACCGCGCTGGATGGCATATTCGGGAATCGCCTTACGCGCCGTGCGCTGCTGCCTGACGCTGAGGGTATGGCGATTGGTCGCAAGATCAGCTCCCAGAACTGGGTGGGAGGGTTTTGGCTGGGCCGGTTCATCTTTCTTTGTTTGGGCAGGCTGACTTGACAATTCAGTCAGCTTGCGGATCATGTCTTTGGCGTCTTCGAGTTCTTTAGTCACCTTGGTGAGCTGTTTAGCTTTAGCGGTCGCTTCTCGTTCAGCTGCCTCCAGGCTATCTTTCAGTTCATAGATGCGACCCTGGTGAGTCTCTAAATCTTCTTGTAACCCTGCGACTTGCTTTTGAGATGCCTTCAGGGCAGCTTCTAACTCGGCAACTTTTTTGGCTGGAGTGGTAGCCGATTTTGCCGTGCTGGCAGTAGAGGTCTTAGCAGCCGCGGTGCGAGTAGTCTTAGTGGCGGAGGCCGTTTTTGAACGACGGGCTGAGGTGGTTTTAGCAGTGCTAGCTTTAGCAGTGCCAGCTTTAGTGGTGCCAGCTTTAGCGGTCGTGGTTTTGGCGGTCGTGGTTTTAGAGGTACGGCTAGTGGATTTACTGGCCGCTTTGGCTGGGGTGCGTTTACTTGTCGAAGCCGCCTTAGACGTGGCACCACCCGAGCTGCTATCAGCCGTTTTTTCGACCTCTTCCTTCAAAAGATCCGCAATCCGTTTCTTAGTCATGATTTTCTCCAATCCACCAGGATTTCAGCAGCAACTCGGTAGTAGTCGGCTTTGGCTTTTTGGGCATTGGGCCCCTTCCAATGGGTGATGGCGACGCCGTCAATAGCCGCCCGCTCATGGGCTTTATAGCTGCGGACAACGGCCTGGCAGGCAGGGATTTTAAGCTCAACAAGCATTGCTTGGGCCTCTTGGGCTTCTCGTAAACTGCGAGAGTCCACTTTGGTGAGCAACACCCGATGGGGCACACCTGAGGGTTGTACGGCTGTTTTAACGGTGTTGACTAGGGCTGCCACATCCATCGGAGCCGGTGGAGTTGGCAATAGCAAATAGTCAGCAACGGGCATCACAGCAGCTAGCGCCTCAGAATTTAAAGCCGGTGGTGTATCGACCACAATCAAATCATAGTCCTTGATGCCCCTTAACTTACCGAGGAGTTGGGGATTGTTTTCCTGTGAGAAGTCAAAATCAGGTGTAGTATCCTCCCGTTCGATCCACCAGCCCGCCGATCCTTGCGGATCGGCATCGATGAGTAAGACAGCGCGATTTTCCGCGAAGATCGCCGCTAGATTAACGGCTGTGGTGGTTTTGCCAACCCCGCCTTTACCGTTGAGAACTGCCAAAACTTTAGCCGCTGGTTGAGTGCGTGCCACGAGGATTCCTTATCTAGGTAGATAGCAACAAATTCCGTTATCAGTTATCGGGGCTGCGTGAAGAATAGTCAAGGTGCAGACTCATTGCGAACCGCAAATCACTTAGTCCCCTCCAAAATAGCTTGAATGGGTAATGGCCCTACCCAGATGACTTCATTTCATTAACCCGGAATTTTGCCAGGTAGAATAGAAATACTAGCTGGATTTCAGCTGCATCGCGTTAGCTTTTACCTTATAAACCCTTTAACTTCGTTAGGCTTGCTTGCCATGGCTATGACATTAAAGCGCCCGCTCCTGATCGGTGGTCTCGGTCTCACCGCCAGTCTCTGGATGCTCGATGCCCTCGGAGATATGCCCATGGATGGCTCCATAGTGATGGGCGCGATCGCACTTGGCTCAGGTCTATGGTGGTTTAAACAGCTAAATAAACCGAAAATTGACTTTGCAATCCCCCAACTGGCGGTCGTCAGCCGAGACGCCGTCGATCAAGCGCTAAGTCAAGTGGATAGCCTAATTGAAACTTTATTATCAGAGTTTGCTGATCAAGCGGCTGTACTCCAGGAGCCCATCGAGGGGCTAAGGCAACGAAAGACTGCTATTTTAGATAACCTAGAGCGCGATTACCTCAAGATTAGTCTGGTGGGCAACCCGGCCACAGGCAAGAGTGCTCTTGTGAAGCAGCTCAAAGCTGCGTGGCTCCCAAGCCAAACGGTGAACTATGCCGAGCTGACACTGGGGCACCTGGATGAAGTGACCCAGACAGGCCGCGAAAAGGTTGATGTTGAGAGTGATTTGGTGCTGTTTGCGATCGCAGGAGACCTCACCGAGTCTGAGCTACAAACCCTACAGTTATTGGTCACTAAAGGTCACCAGGTGCTAGTGGTGTTTAATAAACAAGACCAATACACCCTGATGGACCGAGAAGTCGTGCTGGAGCAGGTGCGCTCTAGGGTACAGCCCATGGGCCTCGAGGCGGTGTCAGCTGCCGCAGTTCCCAATCCCGTAAAAGTCCGCCGCTATCTAGACTCAGGCGAGGTTCAGGAGTCCTTTGAACAGCCCACCCCCGAGCTGACCGCCCTGACCCAGCAGCTAACCGTCCTCACCAGCAACAGCGCTCTGTTGATGGCAACCGGACTGCGTCAGGCCAACGCATTAAAACTTGACGTGATCACTTTGTTAAATGAGCAGCGCCGTCAAAAAGCCATGCCCATCGTCGAGCAAATGCAGTGGATCGCCGCAGGAACTGCATTTGCCAATCCGCTGGCTACCCTTGACTTGCTTGCATCCGTTGCCATTAACGGCCAGCTAATCTTAGATTTGGGCAAAATCTACGGCCGAAACTTCTCCCTGGACCAAGCCAAAACAGCCGCAGGCACCCTGGCCGAGCTTACGATTAAATTGGGCCTCGTCGAGCTAGCCACCCAGGCGTTAGGCACCGTGCTCAAAAGCCATGCTGCGACCTATGTCGCCGGTGGAGCCCTTCAGGGCGTGAGTGCGGCCTATCTGACTCGAGTCGTTGGGCTAACCCTGATCGACTTCTTCGAGGCCCAAAGCTGGTTAGATCCAGCAGACCGACAGCTTAACTTTGACACTCTGGGTAAGCGCCTCCAGGGGCTATTCCAGCAGGCCCGTCAGGGCATGGCCCTACAAGCCTTTGCAACCCAGGCACTAAAGCACTTACCGGTCGGGAATCCGTCCACCGCATCGTCCACCGTCGGGGCGGCAGGAGCACTACAGTAGGGAGGGACAAACGTATCGATCCCTGCCACCCTGGCTCGCTGAAACACCCATGGCTGGGTCACCCACGGCTGCTTGTACCCACGACTACTTAAGGTTTATCCGCAAAAGGTTTGTCAGATAAAAACTCATCGGATCGCATATCAGCCTATCCGCTGGTTAAGCAGGCCCGCAACAGCCTGCGACAGGCCATCGATCGCTATATCCCCCAGCTCAAGTTAACCCGACTAGACTCCGAAGCACTCCAACGCCAGGCTGTCGTCAAAACAGGCATTGATCAGCTCACTAGCCTGATGAACAAGCTCGATAGCACCCTGCTGCGCGTGGCGGTGTTTGGTCTGGTCAGCCGGGGCAAATCAGCGGTACTCAATGCCCTGATAGGCGAAAATGTCTTAGAAACCGGTCCGCTCCATGGGGTGACCCAGTGGCCTCGCTCCCTTTTTTGGCAGCCCCGGGTTGAGTCGATTAACCAGCCCGCCGAGATTCTTAAAATTGAGCTGATTGACACCCCTGGTTTAGATGAAATTGAAGGGGCTGAGCGCGGCAAAATTGCCCAGGAAGTGGCCCAACAGGCCGATTTAATCTTGTTTGTTGTGGCAGGCGACATCACCCGCACCGAGTACACCGCCCTCTGTGAACTGCATCAAACCCAAAAGCCCCTGATTTTGGTGTTTAACAAAACTGACCTCTACCCAGACACCGATCGTCAGGCCGTTTACGCTAATCTGCAAAGGCTCTGGGAACAAGTCGAGGGGCCTGCCCAGCACCCTACCCGCCCAGTCGATGACATCGTCATGGTGGCCGCTGCCCCAGCCCCCGTCCAGGTCAGGACAGAATGGCCCGATGGCACCACCACCGACGATTGGGAAGCCCCCCAACCCGATATCACTCAGCTCAAACAAACCCTGCTCCACCTGGTGCACACAGAAGGCCCGACGCTGATTGCCCTAAATGCCCTGCGCCAGGCCAGCTTAGTCGAAAATCAGATCGCCGGAGCCACCACCGATCTCAATCAACCCCAGGCCGAGCAGTTGATTTGGCAGTTTGCAAAATACAAAGCAGCAGCGGTGGCCCTTAACCCAGTTGCCCTGCTCGACATTCTAGGCGGCATTGCATCTGATTTGATCATGATCCGCAGTTTGGCAAAACTCTACGGCTTCCCCATGACTGGTTACGAGGCCAGCCGCCTCTGGCAAGCGATCGCTCGCAGCTCTGGCACCCTGATTTTGAGCGAGCTCGGCAGCGGCTTGCTGCTGGGTTTAGGCAAAAGCGGAGCTGCCATCTGGAGTCTGTTTGAAAGTTTCTCTGGGGCGACGGCCTATGCCGGCGCAATGGTGGCCCAAGCTGGGGCCGCCGGATATGGCACCTATGCCGTCGGCCAGGCAGCTCGGGTTTATCTGGAGCAAGGGTGTAACTGGGGGCCTCAAGGGGTCAATACGGTGATGCAAGATATCCTGGCCAAGGCTAATCAAGACTCTACTTTAGAGCGATTGCAAACGGAGATTAAGTCATCTGTCTTAGACAAGGCATCACAGCCTCAGACCTCACAGTCTTAAAAGCTTTCCAAGCCTATAAGCTTACGAGTGGACTTTGCTCAGTTAGGCGCTTGCAGCTAAATAAGCTCCCTGCCGTTGCCCATTACCGTTCGGCTGAGCTCACGCCGAAGCCCATTACCCATTACCCTTTTCATCCGGGGATTTTATTTTTGTGCAGTTCCCTTAGCACTGAGCTTTCAATGTGCCCAATCATAGCTATGTGAAGGTATTGCAAACAGGCTGCGATCTCAGTCTGTCTTGGTTGGACAAGGCTATACTGACCCCAGACACCTGCTCAATGTCAATTCTCCAGTTCGAATACCCAAGCTGCTCGTTCGAGGAGTTGTCATATGGAACTGTCTAAGTTGGGGACGCGATTGGCCATTTCGCTTGCGTTGCTAATACCGTTTGGGTTGCGAGAGGTCGGCAGCAACAGCCTAGAACCCTATCCAGCTATTTTGCAACCCTCAGGAGCCACTCGAATTTCAACCCGAGATACCCGGTTGAAATTCTACGAAATGCAAATTGTAGCCGTGCAGGCTGATGGCTCAGAGCAGCGCCTTGAGCCGAGTGAGTTTATGGGTAAAATCCCCACCCAATACTGGCCGCATATCGCCCGTACTCAATTTGGTCTAGGGCCTGCTAAGACCCAGAACCTGTCGCTAGGGATTTGGACGCTGACAGCGACGACGATTAAGTCAGCGTCTTCGCCAGAACGAGCGGAGGCCCTTAACTGGATTCACACACAGTTAAGGGCGCTGGGCGTTGAGGATGCCCATACGCTGAGGGTTCGTCAAATCAGGATTTTGTTTGACTTGCAAACCAGTACCGAGACTAAGCGAGAAATCACCGAGCAAATCGATGTTGATATTACTCAGTAATGCCCTCAACTGGATTGAGACCCAAATTGGAATTGCGACTCGAGTTGAGGCACGCTCCCTGAGCTTTTTTCGCATCGTGTTTGGGGTGTTTACGATGCTATTTTTGTGGCGGCGATATGTTTGGCTCGGGGCAGTGCCAGATGCTTTTTTTAATCCCCCCCTTTTGAGTATCACGTCCTTTTTTTGGCGATTTCCCCCCGATCCTTTTTTTCAGGGTATCGATCTTTTAGTGGGCATTTTCACCGTCATGCTTACCATCGGTCTCATGACACGCGCTTCTACCATTGGGCTGCTGGTGCTTTTGTTACTCGGTAATAACTTTCAATTTTCACTGGGCAAAATCGATCATACGATCCTATATCCCTGTGTTTTGTTGGTGATGTGCTTTCAAAATTGGGGGGCTTTTTTCTCGGTTGATGCCCTGCGGCAACGCCCTAGCCCAAGTCGTCAGCTAGATGAGACTACAAATCTTTCATTATTGGGGCTATTTATTGCCTTTGGATTTTTTACAGCTGGGTTTGGTAAGGCACTCAATTGGGTCGATTTTGACCTATCTACCAATGGATTTTTGAGTTGGCTTTATCGGGGATATTACAACTTTGGCGCTGATCAACTCCTGGCACCTTTGGCAATCCAGGTTAATCTGCCTATCCTTTGGGAGCTAGTCGACTACTCAGCGGTCATTTTTGAACTCGGCTTTTGTGTGGCAATCCTAGGGCGTCGCAGCTGGTACCTCTGGCTGACGATCGCCTGCTTATTTCATTTGATGAACTGCTTACTCCTCAATATTCCATTCAATGACAATGCGATCGCATATCTGGCCTTTATCCCTTGGGCTCGATTGCCTGTCATAAACAAGCTCTCCTCGCAAAAATTGCCGTGGGTTTTAGCTGGATTAGCAAGTTTTAGTATATTTGCGCTGGTTCTACGAATATCTTCCGAACAAGTACGCGGCATCGCTTTTTACTTATCAGAGTCCATCGGTTTTCTTGATGGCCTGCTGCTCAGCTGCGGTATTTGGGTAATTGCCCTGCTAATATTTTTGTTGAATTTCAACAAGTATGTTGCCCTACCTAGGCAATCCAGTAAGGTTATGAAAAAAAACTTCCCTATCCCTCACTAAGCACCATTGCAGCCGCTCAAAATTGATTACACTAGGCATATCGCTTCAGAGCCTGCAGGCATCATGAGTTCCGGAATTTTTGCGATCGCAAACATTGGCAATCTAAAGCTTTATGTGGGTGAGGTCCATCACCTCAAACGTCGATGGCAGAACATCATGATGCAGCTCATGGAGGGGCAATACCCCGATCTAAGAGTCCAGCAAGCCTGGCAAGAAGCTGGTGATCAGCGAAAATTTACGTTTCACACCGCCAAAGAGGTTTCAGAAAACACTCAAATTCTGGGCCGTCAGCAGTTTTTCTCTGACCTTGACCAGCGAGAATAAGTCTTAATTATTAAGTGAGTCTTGATTGCCTATCAAACTTACTTAAAAGGGTCCTTTAAATGGTCGCTACGACTACCTTAGAAATCGATCAAGGGCAGACTTTAACGCAGTCATTTCTGTTTCGATATCACCTTCCGAAACTGCCCGACTAATACAGGCTGACAAATGCTCATCTAAAATCACTCGAGCTACTCGATCAAGGGCCCCTCGCACCGCGGCCACCTGTATAAGAACATCTGGACAAGGGCGGTCTTCTTGCACCATTGTCTTAATGCCACGAATATGGCCCTCAATGCGCGACAGACGATTCACAATGTGCTTGATCGACTCTTCACTATGGACATGTCCATGATGCCCTTGCCCAGGCAGCTCATGGCCATGCTCTCGGTTCACATGGTTATCGACCTGCGCACTCGCAATGGGGTTAGAAGGAGACATAAATTACTGCACTTGCTCTACTGGGATGAGTGTCTGGGATGAATGTGAAGTGTGATGAGATTGCTTTCAGGGCTACTGATTAGCAGGAGAGGACTCATTGAGCAAAAACTGATCAGCAAAACCTCGATCCTGATCAACAGAGGCTTCGAACCCAGTCAGCTGGGCAAGCCTGCCCGGTGACCGAGCCCCTTCATAAAATTCGCCATCGATTTCCCAGGTTGGATATGCCCTGATCGCCTTCGCCTGACAAAGTTCTGGCTGAGCATTGGCACCATTAGGATCGCACTCAACATAAGGCAACCGATCGGCAGCGCCTTTAAAGAGTTCCTTTTGAGTCGCACAGTGGGGGCACCAGTAAGCACCATACATTTTGGCACCGTAGAGGGTTAGGTGATCAGCCAGTTCGATTTCATAGGTGCTATCCGACAGTTCGCCGCAGCCCATTGCCAGGGCCAACACCAACCCGACTAAAACAGGACGAGCCATCCGGGATATAAAGGCGTTGGGGAGAGTACTATACTTGCTTGACAACATGATATTTAGGGTAACGCTCAAAGCTTTAAATCGCATCGCTTCTGATATCAATACTTGAATCCATGATTAACCTCAATCTCGAAGATTGATGTCCACAATTTTCTCTGAAACTGTCAAAATAGAGTCAAGCCTGGGGGTTCGTCAAAGTTGACCCAGGCTTGACTCTCTCGGTCGCTCGACTCAAACTTGTCCAGGATCAGAACGCATGAAGCAGATGATTAAAATAACGCCTATTCTATCGGTAAGCTACTTGCTTAGAAGCCTACTCACCATACTGATGCTCTTTTTGTTGAGCAACAATCTATGGTTATTACCAGCTCGGGCTCAGGCTTTAGCCGGTTTATCCAGCGAGAGTTTTGTCGCCGCTGCGGTGCAGCAGGTTGGCCCCGCTGTCGTCCGCATCGATACCGAGCGTACCGTGGTCAGAGACGTCCCTGACCTGTTTTACGACGATCCCTTCTTTCGAGGCTTCTTTGGCCCTGACACCTTTCAACGTGTCCCCCAAGAAGAACGCCTGCGGGGGCAAGGCTCAGGGTTCATTATCGATGGTAGTGGCGACATCCTCACCAATGCCCATGTTGTTGATGAGGCTGACCGAGTAACCGTCACCCTTAAAGATGGCCGTACCTTTGAGGGGACCGTCGAGGGTGTTGATGAGGTCACCGATATGGCAGTTGTGAAAGTGGATGCTGGCAAAGATGCCCTACCGACGGCGACCCTCGGAGATTCTGAGCAGGTCCAGGTGGGGGATTGGGCCATTGCTGTCGGCAATCCGCTGGGGTTAGATAACACCGTTACCCTGGGGATTGTGAGCACCCTAAAACGCTCAAGTGCCACGGTCGGCATCCCCGATAAGCGCCTTGATTTCATTCAAACCGATGCAGCCATTAACCCTGGTAACTCAGGCGGGCCACTGCTCAATGCCCAGGGTGACGTGATCGGCATCAACACCGCCATTCGGGCAGATGCGATGGGGATCGGGTTTGCTATTCCGATCAATAAAGCCAAAGAAATCAAAGATCGGCTAGCTCGCGGGGAGCGCATCGCACACCCATATTTAGGCGTTCAGATTTCGACCTTGACCCCGGAGATGGCTAAGCGTAACAACGATGATCCTAACGCCGGCATCCAAATCCCTGAGGTAGAAGGCGTGTTAGTCATGCGTGTCATGCCTAACACCCCAGCGGCGGCGGGGGGGCTACGTCGGGGTGATGTGATCACAGCCATTGACGGCAATGGGCTCCAAACCGCCGATCAGCTACAGTCAAGGGTCGATCGAGCAGACGTGGATCAAACCCTGCGGGTCACCATTCGCCGGGGCAACACCACCCAGCAGCTTTCGATCAAAACGGCTGAGTTAGAAAGTCTAAATGGGTAGATACCCTAATTTTTAGGGTAGGTTTCTTGCCTGCCCGTTTTGCATCAATCATTTGCATCAATC
>JBCCRZ010000086.1:0-13858 GCA_039200855.1 Cyanobacteria bacterium P01_D01_bin.44
GCATGAACGGTGGTGTTGGCCAGGGACGCATCGCTCTTTTGGCGAGCATCAAAATTCTCGATTCTAATATCGTGGAGATTAAAATCTTCGTTGATAGCTTGGGCGTTTGCCATGGGAGCAACTGCACCAGCGGCGAGCATTAAAGATAGGCTAGAAAGAACAAAGCGTTTCATGTGTGTTTCTCCTTCGGTGGTTTTTGTGTGATTTGTGTTTGTGGGTAATGCAGTGTGACTCCGAGCTGAAGTCGTCCTGATAGTGTTCTGAAAATCTCTTTTGTTTTCCACAGTTTCAAAATTAAACCGCGAAGGAGAATAAATCGGGAGGTTTAATTGCCGCAAGCGAGAAAAAGTCGAGAAAAAGGCCTGGGTTTCCCCAGACCCTTTATAAATCTAGAAGGTAGGTCGCTATGGAAGTGTTGCTAGAAAATCTCCCATGGCGAAATTCACCTTCTTATACCAATTCTGTATGTAGCTGCATATCTCGAAAACCCCCTGTAGTCCCCCTTACTAAGGGGGACGGCGACAGCCGGAGGCAACTTCAAATCTATTGGGGCTTACGATGCATTAAGCGGCATCGTCTGCTGCAAAGAAGTAATCTCTCTACCTCATAAAGGTAGGACTAATTTGAGCTGTCGTGGTTGTCTAGGAAGTGAAGACGGGCTTCTGAGATAGTAACAACCCCATCTCCGTTTCTGTCAGCAGCGTCATCAACTGCGATCGCAAGGGCAGCGGGGGCAACGGCTGCAGCAGCCAACAAAATAGTAAGCGTGGAAATAGTGAAGCGTTTCATGATATGACCTCTATTAATTGAGTAGCGCTGCATTAGAGAGCAGCACCACCCCATGTGCTCAATGTTCGTGAAGCTGAATCTAAAGAATGCTTTCACGTTTTTTGTCTGTATTAAATATCACCAAATTCACTGAATTTGCTCTGATAGCAACCTGAAAAAAGGCTAAAAATCATCTGAGAGATCGCTGAGATTCTTTTTCGGGTAGAATTTAACTTTGAGTTCTATCTCTTTTTCTTAAAGGCTTTTGGCTACCTTGAGACAATAAAAAAGGCCACGCAAGTGGCCTGGGTGATGTCAACGAGTGATGAGGTTACTACTCGCTGCGTTTACTGAACAAGCGTTTTAACTGTGTGCGCCCTAGTTTGAGCTGTCATGGTTGTTCAGGAAGTTGATGCGGGCTTCGTGAACGCTGATGACTCCGTCACCATTGAGATCAGCTGCGTTGTTGTTGGCGATGTCAACTGGGCCGCCATAGGCACTGGCTGCCGGGGCAACCGCTGCCGCTGCCATGAGCACTGCAAAGCTAGAAAGAATAAACTGTTTCATAATATGTCTCCGTGTGTTGTAAGTGAGTAGTGTGAAAGGTCTTAAATTGCTTGGGTTAGCGCTTTGTTGCCTTTCATGTTTCCTAAAGTAGAGCGTGAGTGAGAACAAATCGGGAAGAAAATCTAGCCTGAAAGGGGAATTTTAGAGAAGTACAGAGTCCTGGTTGCCTTGCTGTCTCCGGTCAATCTTGGGCAATCTGAAGTTAGAACATGTAGATATTTCGGCGTAGACCCTATGGCAGCAGAACCCGATAATCAGCAGCCACAGCCAGATTGGAATGCCCTTGCAGTGAATGGAGAGGCTGATGCGATTGCCCCCCTACTGAGGGCCGTCTTTTCCCAGTCATCGTTTCAGATTCAGGTGCGTGGGATGGGGCCTACCCTACAGATTTTCTTGTTGGGTGATCAGCTCCCTGAGGCTGCAATCGCAACCCAGCGCATTCAGCAAGCTCTGGTCGAGCGCTCACTCCCCTGGCAGTCTGTCAGGGTTGAGGGCTATATTTTGGGCGCGATCTCGCCCACTTGGACCCACCAGTTTGACTTGCAGGCAACCCAGGTATTAGCCCCTCCATCCCAGCAAAAGGCCTATAAATCTGGTCAGAAAACGCCCCAAAAAATCTCTCGCCAGGCTGTGTCTACTCCAGATGAGGCTCAACTCACCAGGGCTCAGCGGATTCGGCCCAAGGTCATATCTACCCTCTCCAAAGGCCCTCAAACCTTACCCAATGAGACCATCGGTGTTTTGGTGACTGGATTTCTCCTGGCGATTCCCCTCTCGGTGATGGGGTTCCTGAGAATGCTGTTTCAGGGCTGGTTGATTTTGGTGCATGAGCTAGGCCATGCGCTAACCTACTGGCTGTTTGGTTACCCAGCGATACCGTCGGTGAATTTGCTCTATGGGGGTGGCATTACCCTGGCAGTGGGGCGTCTTTGGCTGCTGGTCTGGATGATTTTGGGCGGCTTGAGCTATCTGATTTATCGCTGTCGGCGTTCATCCAATGCCCTGAGTTGGATACTGACCATGACCGTGGCTTATGCACTGCTGGCGTTTTCTCCGTGGCATACCCGACTGATCAGCTACATGGGCCATGGTGCTGAAACCCTCGCTATCATTGGATGTCTTTATTTCGCCATCGGCGGCTACTTTTGTAAATTGGGGGGCGAGCGCACGATTTATGCCATGCTGGGCTGGTTTACCTGGTTTGAGACAATTCGCTTTGCCTGGGGGCTGCTGTTTGATACCACTGCACGGGCCAACTACATCGGCGGCATCGGTGGTGTGCTCGACAATGACTTTGTGAAGTTAGCAAATAGCTTTGACGTGGAGTTGGGGACGATTACAACCTTTTTCTTGATCGGAGCCATCGTCGCCCCCATCGTTGCTATATTCTTCTATCGCTACGAAGCCTGCTGGCAAAATGCCCTACGGCGAGACTGATTGAGCGCAGCGCACTCACCATCTCCCTCAAAGCCCTAGAGCGCGAACAAACGCTTCAAACGCTTTCTCGCCCAGATAACGGGGTTGCTGTCATCCTCGGCGGCGTCTACCAGATTTAAGGCGCGCATTTCTTTTTGGCGGTCAGCGAGTTCGGCTTTGTGTTTGCCCATCTCGCGTAAAATCAGCTCTGCCAGGTCTGGGTAGCGACGCAGCAGCTTTGAGAAGCCCTGCTGGCTAATGACGAATAGCAGAGCGCTGTCAGCGACACGGGCGGTAGCGGTCCGGGGGATGCCCAACAATAGGGCCACTTCGCCAAAAAAGTGACCTGCTTCCAGGGTGGCGAGGTGGCGGTTGAGTTTTTCGGCCACGATATCGATGCTGCCTTCGAGGATGACGTAAAAGGCGTTACCAGGATCACCTTCGCGGAAAAGGAGGCTGCCAGTGGGGCGACGTTGACGATAGCCGATTTCGATCAGTTGGCGAAGTTCCAAATCGCTAAAACTCTCAAAGTAGCTCACCTGGCGTAACAGCTCACGCAGGCTGGGCATTTTTGTGAGCGGTGCCGTAGCAGCCGATATTGAGGGGTTGCCAGCGTAATGAGACTCCTGGAGGGCATTGGGATTGCGTAGCCAAAGATCGAGCTGGGGAAAGGCGATTTGAATGCCCTGCTGGCGCAGGTTGTGCTCGATGATGAAATGCAGCGAACTTTGGGTATCAAAGCGCTGATTGAAATCGACCCAAACCCAAAGTTCAAACTGTAGAGCATGGTCACCAAAGGCCATAAACATAGCTTTGGGCATGGGTTGGGCGCAAACAGCGGGTTCCATATAGGCCGACTTGAGCAGTACTTCGGTTACCAGGGTGGGCTCACTGCCATAGGCGACCCCAACCGGAATTTTGAGCCGGGCAATCGGCGTGTCATAGCTCCAATTGAGGACGCGGTTGCGGATCAGTTGACTGTTGGGAATAACCACGTCGCCATTGTCAAGGGTTCGAATGATGGTGGAGCGCAGCTTGACTTCCATAATTCTGCCGAGCAGTCCTGTAAAGCGATAGTCGTCTAATTCAACTAGATCGCTGACTTTTAGGGTGCGCTCAAAGATGAGGATCAGACCGCTTATGAAATCATCCACGATGTGCTGCAGACCAAAGCCAATGCCGACACCGAGACCCCCGATGATGATGCCTAAGGAGGTGAGGTTGATGCCAGAATTTTGCAGGGCGACAATAATCGCGATCGCACCGATAAAGTAGCTAAACAGCGTTGCGATCGCTTCTCGATTACTCGCATCGATGCCAACGCGGGTCAGGAGTTGGCGTTTGAGAAAGTTTTTAAGTAGGCCGATGGTAAAAAAGATCAGCGCCAGCGTCACGATCAGCTTGAGCAGCAACAAAAGCGTGATCTTGGTTGTACCAATCCAAAAAAGCCGCGTATTTAGAAATTCGTTTAGAAACTCAGCACCTGAGTAGAGCAGATCGACCATCACGATTTTCCTATCTCTACGCCATGTTAAACCTTGACCCTATCCAACCCCATCATTTGCCTGGATAGGAAAAACTCAAGTGATTGGCCTGGATAGGGCAGATCTACCCCTAGTCTCTACAGCCCAGAGGGTCATGCATCCGACCCATTTTCAGTATGGCCTTCTGATATTTGGGCTGGGGGAGTCTGACCGCCGAGGGCTGTGGTGATTGCATCGACAACCCGCGACACCTCTGTAATCGCCATACCCACGCCCTTAACCTTTTGCCCTTTAGGAATCAACGCCCGCTTAAAGCCCAGCTTAGCGGCTTCTTTAAGCCGCAGCTCCATTTGAGACACCGGGCGCACCTGCCCTCCCAGCCCGACTTCACCAATCAATACCAGCTCAGGGTCCACAATGCGATCACGAAAACTCGCCGCCACTGCGATCGCAACCCCTAAATCCGCCGCTGGTTCTCCCACGTTCAGCCCACCCGAAGACGCCACATAGGCATCGAGCTTTGAGAGCGGAATGCCCACTCGCTTCTCCAGCACCGCCAAAATTTGCAGCAGCCGATTGTGCTCTACCCCCGTGGCCGAACGTCGCGGCGAACTATAGCTGGTCGGGCTCACCAATGACTGAATCTCTACAACCAGGGGCCGCGTTCCCTCACAAGCCACAATGGTTGAAATCCCCGGCACCTGCTCCTCCCGATTGCCCAAAAACAACGCCGACGGGTTGGTCACCTCTTCCAACCCCCGGTCCACCATCTCAAACACCCCCAGTTCATGGGTGGCCCCAAACCGATTTTTCACCGACCGCAGCAGCCGGTGGCTGGCAAACCGATCGCCCTCAAAATAGAGCACCGTATCCACTAAATGCTCAAGCACCTTGGGGCCTGCGATCGCACCCTCCTTAGTCACATGCCCCACAATAAACAGCGAAATATTTTCCCGCTTAGCCATCTGCATCAGCGCCGACGTACACTCCCGCACCTGAGCCACTGACCCCGGCGCTGAGGTCAGCGCCCCGTAAAACAGTGCCTGGATGCTGTCGATCACAGCGACTCTGGGACGCAGGGATTCAAGTTCCATCAAGATGGTTTCGAGGTCGGTTTCGGGGAGGAGGTAGAGGGTGGTGGGTGATGGGTAGAGGGTAGTGGGTGGTGGGTGGTGGGTGGTGAATGATTCGTCGTGGGTAGAACTAGCGCTTTTCCTCTTACCCTCTACCCGATTCCCTCTACCCTCTACCTTCCCCCCAATCCCTAGTCGCTGCGATCTCAACTTAACCTGCTGCCCCGACTCCTCTGCACACACATACAAAATCGGCTGCTTCTGAGCCAGCTGATTAGCGACCTGTAACAGCAGCGTAGATTTGCCAATGCCGGGGTCACCGCCCACCAGGACAAGGGAACCGGGCACAATGCCGCCGCCGAGGACGCGGTCTAGCTCCTGATAGCCGGAGGGTAGCCGCAGCTGGGGGTGGTCTTCGATTTGCGCAAAAGTTTGGGCAAGGCGAGGTTTGGGAGCTGCTTTGGTTGTGCGGCGAGATTGCGATCTCATGCTAGGGCGTGCCTGGGTATCTACGGGGGCAACAACTTGCTCCACTAGAGAATTCCAACTGTTACAGACAGGGCATTTACCAAAGTATTGAGAAGCTTCGCCGCCGCATTCGTTACAGACGTAGATAGAACGCTTTTTTGGCATAGGGCAGGTAGCCGAAAAGAACGGATGAACTATTTTAGTTTACTGGGAAAATGAGTCTTCTTCCCTATCTCCCCCACCTTCCCCATCTCCCCCACCTTCCTCATCTCTCTCCCTTACACACTTGCCGCTTTCCCTCTACTCCCTCTACCTTCTACCCGCCACTCTCTACCCTTCTACCCCCAATGAGCCAAAATACCTATCCAAAAGCCCATATATTAAGGAATTATTGCTTTATGGGAGAAAGGTCGAAGAAAATCGTTACTATTTAGATAAGTTAGTAGTTTGTGATACTACGCTACTAACCTTAAGAAAGATAGGACACTATACAGGCTAATGCTTTCAGAGGTTAGAGGTCCTGTATAATGTCATTTACTTACTTTTTCTCTGATAAAACTTAATTTTCTCAGTTTAGAACCGTTAACTTTCATCGTGCTGCGTTAATGAGGAGCCCGAAAACCCTTGGAAAGCCTTAAAGAAAAAATTTTGGTGGTAGATGACGAAGCGAGCATTCGTCGGATTTTAGAAACCCGTCTTTCAATGATTGGTTATGACGTGGTCACCGCAGCCGATGGAGAAGAGGCTCTAGAGACCTTTCGCAATGCAGCGCCGGACCTGGTTGTGCTGGATGTGATGATGCCTAAGTTAGATGGCTATGGCGTTTGTCAAGAGCTGCGCAAGGAGTCAGATATTCCCATTATCATGCTGACGGCCTTGGGAGATGTGGCAGATCGCATCACGGGTCTGGAGCTTGGGGCCGATGACTACGTGGTCAAACCGTTTTCGCCTAAAGAATTAGAAGCGCGGATTCGCTCGGTGCTGCGTCGGGTTGAGAAAACGGGCACCTCGGGGATTCCTAGCTCCGGCGTGATCACCATTAATACCATTCGCATCGACACCAATAAACGCCAAGTATACAAAGGCGATGAGCGGATTCGGCTAACCGGGATGGAGTTTAGCCTGCTTGAGCTGCTGGTCAGTCGCTCGGGTGAGCCCTTTTCTCGCTCAGAAATTTTGCAAGAGGTTTGGGGCTACACCCCCGAGCGTCACGTCGATACACGGGTTGTGGATGTTCATATTTCCAGACTTCGAGCCAAGCTCGAAGATGATCCCAGTAACCCAGAATTGATTCTCACTGCGCGGGGAACTGGATATTTGTTTCAGCGGATTGTCGAACCAGGGGAAGAATAAGTCTGATAGAATTTCTTAAAGTTTCTACAGATTCAATTCGATGGGTTTGACTCGAGCACGGATCGCAGTAGATGCGATGGGGGGCGACTATGCACCTGCTGAAATCGTTGCTGGTGCCATAAGGGCTAAAGAAGAGCTAGACGCAGAAATTTTATTGGTGGGCGATGCTGAGCAGATCAAAGCATCGGTCGCCAATGTCGCTAGCTTGCGCCAGATAGAAATTGTGCCCTCTGAGAGCACGATTGATATGCACGAGGAGCCCTTAAGCGCACTGCGGCGAAAGCCCAAGGCATCGATTAATGTATCGATGGATTTAGTTAAGCAAGGCAGGGCTGATGCCGTGGTTTCAGCGGGGCACTCTGGTGCGGCCATGGCTTCAGCATTATTACGCTTGGGACGGATAAAGGGCATTGATCGACCTGCCATTGGGGCGGTTTTTCCCACGGTGGTGGCCGGTAAGTCGGTGCTGATTTTGGATGTCGGTGCGAATGTAGACTGCCGCCCTCGATTTTTAGAGCAATTTGCCCTGATGGGCAGCATTTATTCTCAATATGCGTTTGGGGTAGAGCGCCCCAGGGTCGGTTTGATCAACATCGGTGAGGAGCCCAGCAAAGGCAACGATCTTGCCGTCAGCACCCACCAGGCACTGGTTGACAATCAGACAGTTAACTTTGTCGGTAATGCAGAGGGCCGCGATGTGCTCTCGGGTGATTTTGATGTGATTGTCTGCGACGGCTTTATGGGGAACGTGCTGCTTAAGTTTGCTGAGGCGGTGGGTGAGGCTGCCCTACAGATTTTGCGTGAGGAGCTGCCCCAGGGCATTTTAGGCAAACTGGGCATCATGCTGCTGCGGGGCAATCTGCGTCGCATCAAGCAGCGGGTTGACCATGCTGAGCACGGGGGAGCGCTGCTGCTCGGGGTCTCTGGGATTGCAGTGATTAGCCACGGCAGTTCCCAAGCACCTTCTATTTTTAACGCTGTTCGTCTCGCCAAGGATGCGGTCGATAATGATGTATTGGGGCACATTCAAGCTCGTTACCAAAAGGTAAGCGCCACTCAGTAAACCCACTCAGTAAACCTACTTAGTAAACATCGCTCACATCCAGACCTGGGGTTTGGTCTACCTACGGAAAAACATTGAGGCGGATGTGGTTTAGCCGATCAGCCCCATCTCAGCGAGGCTTTGCAGGACGGAGAAGACATGGTTAAGCACACAGCACAGGGAGTTGCCTTTGTCGGTAGCGGGTCTGCTTCTATCAGCACCCGTCTGAGTAACGACGATCTCAGTCAGATTGTAGACACCTCTGACGAGTGGATCTCAACCCGCACCGGCATTCGACAGCGGCACATTGCCGGAGATACCGATTCGCTGACATCTCTGTCGGCTGAGGCGGCGAGGGGTGCGATCGCAATGGCCAATCTCTCTCCCGCAGACATTGACCTGATCGTACTGGCTACCTCCACCCCCGACGATTTATTTGGCACCGCTTGCCAGGTACAGGCCGAGCTAGGAGCCAGCCGCGCCGTTGCCTTTGACCTGACCGCCGCCTGCTCTGGGTTTGTGTTTGGCATTATCACCGCCGCCCAGTTTATTCGCACCGGAGTGTATCGCAACGTCGTGGTCATTGGGGCCGACGTGCTCACCCGTTGGGTCGATTGGCAAGACCGTACCACCTGTGTGCTGTTTGGTGACGGGGCTGGGGCTGTGGTGATGCAAGCCAGCCAGACCGATCACCTGCTCGGTTTTGAGATGGGCAGCGATGGCACGATGAATGGCTGCTTAAATTTGGCTTATCAGGCTGAAGCTCAGCCTTTAGTAGGGGATATTGCAGTCCAAAAAGGCACCTTCCAACCGATTACGATGAACGGTCGCGAGGTCTATCGGTTTGCCGTTAGTCGGGTGCCTGAGGTGTTAGAAAAATCCCTCTTTTATGCCAATCTCACCACCGCCGACATCGACTGGCTGATACTGCATCAGGCCAATCAGCGCATCCTTGACGCCGTTGCCAAGCGACTCAAAATCCCCAACGACCGCGTCGTCAGCAACATGGCTAAGCACGGCAACACTTCCGCTGCCTCAATCCCTATCGCTCTAGACGAATCAGTCCGTGCAGGCAACATCAAACCCGGTGACAAAATTGCCACCTCCGGCTTTGGCGCAGGCTTAACCTGGGGAGCCGCCATCTTTGAATGGGGTTCGTAGGGACAAGCCGGGGAAATCGCCAAGACTTTTTCGAAATCATTATGATGAAGAGTACTCGGCTTATTCCACGGTCGATAGGTTTTCTATATGCTAGAAGCTCCCTCTAAAAACCCAAAAATTTCAATGCTTGAGAGTGGCGATCGTCTCAGCCGACATGAGTTTGAACGACGATATGAGGCCATGCTCCAGCTCAAAAAAGCTGAGCTGATCGAAAGAGTTGTCTTCTCTTATCTACTATCTCCTACCTCAAGAACACCTTCCCGCTCTAATCCCTTACCTAACCTCCTTTTCTAAAGATCCATTTACTGAGAAAGTAAAAAATAGCTTTTAGGAAACTGTATCGAAGATGACAAAAACTGTGTGGGTATTTCCGGGGCAAGGCTCACAGACGATTGGGATGGGCGCGGATCTCGCCGACCATGACCTGGCAAAAGGTCGCTTTGCTGAGGCTGACGAAATTTTAGGGTGGTCAGTCTTAGACGTGTGCCAGGGAGAAACTGAGCTGCTGTCGCAGACCCTTTACACCCAACCCTGTCTCTACGTCATTGAGTGCATTTTGAGCGATTTGCTCAAGGCCCTGGGCCATCAGCCTGCCCTGGTGGCAGGCCATAGTCTAGGAGAATATTCCGCCCTATATGCAGCAGGGGTCTTTGACTTTGCGGCTGGGCTTAAGCTCGTCAAACGTCGCGCCGAACTGATGTCTGAGTCTGCAGACGGTGCGATGGCCGCACTGATGGGGTTCAAACGGGATGAACTCGACGCCAAAATCGCCGCCACTGAGGGGGCTGTCCTGGCAAATGATAATAATCCCGGTCAGGTGGTCATCTCAGGCACCCCCGAGGCGGTTGAGACTGTCATGAATGCTGTCAAAAGCAAACGCGCTGTCAAGCTTGACGTCAGCGGTGCCTTTCACTCACCGCTGATGGCCGATGCCTCCACCGCTTTTGAAACCGTGCTCTCTGGGGTTGAGTTTCAGACTGCCCAGGTGCCCGTGATGTCCAATGTGGACCCAGCCCCTAGCATTGACAGCCCAGCCCTCAAAGCCCGCCTTACCCAGCAGATGACCGGCTCCGTTCGCTGGCGCGAAATCTCGTTGCGACTCCCCGAAGAAGGGGTCGATACCGTCGTTGAAGTCGGTCCTGGAAAGGTCTTGACAGGGCTGATTAAGCGCACCTGCAAGGGCCTGACCTTGAAGAATGTAGGTACGGTAGAGCAGGTCGAGGCGCTTTAAAGAGTGCCAGATTAGGCAAACCGTTTTTAAAGACGCGGGGACGCGGAGATGGGGGAGATAGGGAGGATAGGGGAGGGTCTAATTGTCCTCACCCAGTTGAAGGCTGTATGCCGTCACCTAGCGGGGTTAATTTTCCGACAGGATTTCATAGTTTTTAACTTCCAAGATGGGGCCAGTCATCAGCATCGACAGCATATCGGGTCTCAAGACGCCTTCGATGCTCACCTTGAGTCCTTTTTTCTCAAGGCTGGCCGTATCTCCGTAGAGTTGATAGGTTTGCTTATCTTCGGTGACAACGGCCCAGGAGCCAGCGCCCATCTCGATCCACTGAATAGTGCCTTTGACGATGATGTTTTCCATAGGAGTCTCCGTGAAGCGAGTGACGAATCTATGACGGTGAATCAGGGCTGGTGGCAACCCTGACAGAGACGGCCGCGATCGCAAGGCATAATAAAACATTCACACCCAGGAATGCTTGAGCAACGGCGTTGGCCCCTATCCACGTGACGTAGTTAGACTCCATTAGGCTGACTGATAAGAATGAGGCCACACCGACGGCGGTGCCCATCGAGAACCACTTGAGGGTGGGGTGACTGAGCAATAGCGCCATCGCCCCCAACGGAATCAGGCAGCTGGCAAAAATCGGGTTGAGGCGCGGGTCGCTCCACAGTGCGCTGCCCAGCTCAGGAATGGCGCTGCCAATCAGTCTCAGAGGCCATTCAGGTAGGTACATCACATGGACGCCCTTGAAAATAAACAGGCCCATCGCCCCTAGAAAAATACCAATCAGATAGGCCGTACCTTGCCAGCGGAAGGAAGCCACTCGGGTGAGCAGCCAGGTAAAGGCGGCTGCGATCGCACCCCTCAAGAGTAAATCCTTCCAGGGGATAGACTTTGCATCAAACCAGAACAGGCTGGCTAAAAACTGCCACAGCTGGCCGAGCCAGGGCAGCCGCATCGTGGCCATTTGGGCAGCGGCTTCAGCATCGAGCTTGCCCGCCCCAAAATAGTTTTGACTATCACCGCTGACCTTCTGAGCCGAATGTTCGAGGATCGTCGCCACCGACTCCGGTGCATCAACGCCCATGGACTTGATCACAGCGGCCACGCCAGCGACATGGGGAGCCGCCATGCTGGTGCCCTGGAAATATCTGAACTCGGACTTACCGCTGAGTTGATCAATGGTCTCTTGCAAAATGCCGCCGGTCTCGCCTGCTGCGGTTGAGCCGCCAGGGGCAGCGATATCCACGCCGACACCGTAGTTAGAGTAAGGAGCTTTATTGCCTTTAGCATCAAAGGCTGAGACCCCAATCGCATGGCGATATTTGGCCGGGTAAGACGCTTCCTGGCTACCTTCATTACCAGCAGCGGCCACCACCACCACCCCTTTGCTATGGGCATAGTCAACGGCCTCTTGCATCAGCTCAGAGAAGCCGCCTCCGCCCAGGCTCATGTTGATGACATCTGCCCCATTGTCAGCGGCAAAGCGGATTGCCTCAGCAATGTCAGCGACGCTACCAAACCCTTGACGGCTCAGCACCTTGAGGGGCATCAACTGGGCTTCGTAAGCAATCCCCGCCACGCCATAGCCGTTATTTGTGGATTGGGCAATGGTGCCTGCAACGTGGGTGCCGTGGCCATTATCGTCACTGGCATCGTCACGGTCGTTCACAAAGTCATAGCCAGTGACAAAGTCAGTTTTTTGCAGGTCGCGGGTCCGGCTGATGCCCGTATCGATCACCGCCACCGTCACGCCGCTGCCTCGATTCTGGGCCCAGGCTCCTTCGGCATTAATGCTTTTTAGATTCCATTGCAGGGCATAACCAGGGTCATTGGGGACAAAGCTGGTCTGGTAGAGGTAGTTGGGTTCAATAAATTCTGTAAACGCGGAAACCTCAGATTTTTGGAGGGCACTGAGGAGGTTGCGATCGCCCTTAACCACATAAACGTTGTCAGCTTCCGAAAACTTGCTATTTAACGAGGGGTTGAGGTTGAACTGCTCGGCCAGGGCCGCAACGCGATCGCTAATCTGAGCGGTTAGCCCCGGAGCCTCTCGGAAATCTAAAATGATCGAGTCAAACTCAGCGGGCTCACTGGCGTAGCTGGGTTGAAACCCTTCGTGAATCGCCGCTACGACAAATAGGCCAATGAGAAAACAAGTTAAGAAGAGCCGCTTCATAGAACTGACCATAGTGATTCTCTCCTAGGATACCTACAGAAACCGGCGAACGTCAGGGGGGGCAGATTAACAGACCGACGAGCTATCATGCACGTGCAGATTTCTGGGTAGACCTTCATGACTCAACGACTGGTTTACGGTTTTTTATGTTTCTTTTTAATCATCACCCTGGGGCTGAGCAGCTGTACGCCACCACCGGAGATCCCTCAGAGCACAGAGACAATCCGTGAAGTTCAGCTTGAGGGGTTCGAGACCCCAGCGGTAGAGGCTACACCTGCACTATCTGAAGAAGTACAAGGCTTGATCTTAGCTGCGATCGCAACCGACCAATCCCTGCCCTCCGATCAGCTCACCCTGAAAAGCACCCGACCCGAATCCTGGCCTGACAGCTGCCTGGGCCTCGCCAGCCCAGATGAGCTATGCGCCCAGATGATCACCCCCGGCTGGGAAGTCACCGTCACCGATGGCCAAACCGTTTGGACCTACCGCACCAACGACCTGGGCGACCAAATCCGCCTAGCCCCACAATAACCACACGCTATCCCCATATCCCCAACAAAATTCCACACCCCTAACCTCAACGCCAACCATGCCGACCATTCAACCTGAGATTAACAACCGCCTGGTATCTTAAAGAGTCCCCCCCTCTTTGGGGTTGCATCTCACCGACTGCCTAGAGTCCCCCATGCCTCAAATGCGCGAACCCTTTATAAGTCTCGCCCTCTACCACCTGTTCAAATGGTCGGTGGTGAGTCCAACGCTGCACCTCTATCTGCGCGGGCGCATCTACGGCGCAAACAATGTACCGCGCAACGGGCCCCTACTTGTCGTTGCCAACCATGCCAGCGATTTTGACCCCCCGATTGTTTCAAGCTGTGTCAGGCGACCCGTGTCTTACATGGCCAAAGAAGAACTCTTCAAGGTGCCCGTGCTAGCCCCTGCCATTCGCGCCTATGGGGCTTACCCGGTCAAGCGAGGCTCCGCTGATCGCAGCGCTATTCGTTCGGCCTTACAGCAGCTAAACCATGGCTGGGCCGTGGGTGTTTTTTTGCAGGGTACCCGCACCCCCGATGGCCGGATTTCGGCCCCCAAACTCGGCGCTGTGTTGATTGCCGC
>JBCCRZ010000087.1:0-13815 GCA_039200855.1 Cyanobacteria bacterium P01_D01_bin.44
TCGAGGCCATCTTTGCTGCCTTGCCAGATGCATTCAGGGGGTGAATATTGACCACTTTGCCCCCCAGCATTGTAATCCTGCGCATTTCTTCACTCATGCGGTGAAAAGGCACCTGCAGAAATTGGCTATGGCTACTACGAATCGGGGATTGGTGGCTGGCAGTGACCTCATTTTGGCGTAAGCCAGTTACCTCATAGACAAAAATCCGACTGTCTACGCCAGAGGCTTGGCTCGTTGAGCATTGTCCTAACATGATTGACATCTCCTGGTAAATAGGGTGTTTTCGCCTAACGCTGGGGCGACCTATGCGCGGGTAATACTGGCGACCCGCCCCCCGGTTTTGTTGATTTTTTGCAAGGTTTTAGACAGGGCTTCGTAGGGCACCACCAAAACCCGATTACTGCGACGGATGCTCGGATATCCGGGGAAAAGCATTCCGGCAATTTCAATGCGATAGAGATTGCCCCGGGCGGTGGTGGTTGGGGTCGGGCGTCCAAAAACACGGTTGATAACGGTTCCTTGTTTAGAAGCCTGATAGGCCCAGCCGTTGTTGTCAACACTGGAGGGCGGCACAATTGCAGAGGTGTTACCCTGGGCTAATTGGGAGGCCAAGCGAGAGGTACTGCCCGCGATTTGTGCGCGATCGCTGTTAGCATAGCCCCGGTACAAGCTAAACATCCGGGTAAAGCCTGCCATCTTTTGACCCGGTTGGGTGCTAAACCCTCGATAGTAGGGCACAATATTGTCGCCAAAGTGGGTCTCGTATTCTGCCGTATCAATATATGAGTCAATATCTGCATCAAATCCTTCGTTTTGATAGCGATCCAGATGGTCGATGACTTCGGCTTCATCGTAAGGGGCGCGACCCAACAAATGCTTGAAATTTAACTCGATGACTCGGGTTTGAAAGTGAGGGTACAAAAACCGGGTCTTATACAAATCAGATTTAGCCACAGCGCGCACAAAGTCTCGAACAGACAACGTCCCATTCATCAGGCGGGACTCCAACTCAACTAGGCGCTCTGATTGCATCAGATAGTCATTGCCCAAGAGCTGCCGGTAAACAGCATAAATCACAGATTGAGCATCGCTGAGGGTCCAGCTTGGACGCAGCTCTACAGGACTCTGATCTGCAAAAGCGGTGGTGCCCAAGCGAGTAGTCTCTGCTGTAATAGCCACAGATGAATCTCCTGTTGTGGGTGGTGGGTAATGGGTAATGGGTAATGGGTGACAACTCAATCATCAAAAGTCGTCATCGTGCTTAAGCCGAAGTAATGTTAACAATGCGGTTTCCGCGCTGGTTCAGGCGCTGAAGGGTCGGTGAGAGTTGCTCGTAGGTAACCAGATATTCCTGAATGCCTCGACGAATTTGAGGGGTTCGCCCGCTGGCCGCCTGGGAAACTCGAATTCGGTAAAGTTGTTCTCGCTGACCACCGGTTGCCCCCAGCAGCTCTTTGCTCAAGACAGGTGCCCTCACGGGACTGGCCGAATTGCGCGCCAGCTCTGTGGTTAGACATCCCTTTTTGTGATTGACCCGAGCCCGATCGCTGCTGGCTGCTCCCCGATACAGCTGAAACATTCTGGCAAAGCCAACGGTCTTTTGCCCTGACTGGGTCGCAAAGCCTCGATAGTAGGGCACTACCTGGTCCCCAAAATTTTCTTGATATTCTGACGAGTCGAGATAGCTGTTAATTTCGGCTTCATAGCCCTGCTGAATGTAGAGGTTCACATGCTCAGTTATCTCAGCTTCGTCGTAGGGAGCCCGTCCGAGCAGATGCTTAAAGTTAAGCTCAATGAAGCGCACCTGGGGCGTGCTGTAAAAAAACTTCTGTTTATACAAGTCTGAGAGTGCCAGGGCTCGCACCAGATCTCGTACCCCAATATGACCTTGTTTGAACAGAGATTCAACACTGGTGAGACGCTCTGATTTCATCACATGGTCATTGCCAAATACCTGACGGTAAGCGGCCCAAAGGGTGCTTTGGATATCTGCTGCGCTGGAGTTGGCTCGTAACTCGGTGGGTGAGGTCTGGGCAAAGGGCTCAAAGCCTAACAGTTTGGCTGACATTACGCTGGTCATCTTGGGATCCTCGGGCTGTTGTGATTACTGGGGTAGTGGGTGGAGGGTAGTGGGTAGTGGGTGGCGGGAATGGGTAGTGGGTGCGGCTGAGGCCGTATAGATGGGGAAGATAGGGGAGATGGGGAAGGGGATCGTGTATACCAGATGAGCTGTCCGATCATGCTCTCCCCCACCTACCTCACCCTCCCTATCTTTCTCATCTCTCTACTCTCCACCCTCCACCCTTTACCTTCTACCCTATTCGCTAACTCAACGCGTTGACGGCGTAGTCAAGATAGGAGTTAGCCTCAACAGCGGCATCTCCGCTCAACCCGTGGTTCCCTTTGATGTGCTTGAGCGCTTCTATATACCAGCTGGGCGACAGGTCAAAGGTGGTGTTGATTTCTTTAATCCCAGAAATCAAGTAATCATCCATCGGGCCGGTCCCACCAGCGATCAGGCAATAGGTGACCATGCGCAGGTAGTATCCAATGTCGCGGGCACATTTGGCTTTACCTCGCTCATCCGAAGCAAAGTTATTCCCCTGCATCTGTGTGGTGTAAGGGAACTTTTGATACACGGCCTGAGCAGCGGCGTTTACCAGACTATCTGCACTTTTGCTGAGTGCCTGAGCAGCTGCTAGCCCAGCCTGGGCCTGACGATAGCGACCGAAAGCGACCTGGAGTTCGGAAGAGCTGAGGAAACGACCTTGGGCATCGGCTGTGGCGACTGCTTCAGTCATGGGGGTCTTCATGATCAAAAATCTCTCTAAAAGGTTAACAAAAGGAACAATTAATCAGAACCAAACGGGCTTAACCCACCGCGGCAGCTGCCCGGTCAAAGTAGCTGCTCAGCTCAGCCATCAGGGAGCTGCAATCCCCCTGGGTGATATTGGCGCGGTCGTTTGCGATCGCAACGGCTGCGTCCTTCATCTTATTGACCCCAGTGGCCACCGACGCCCCTGGTACACCTAGCGCTGTGTAAGTCTCCCTCAGACCATTGAGACAGCGATCATCTAGCACACTGCCATCGCCGGTAAAAATGGCATAGGTCACATAGCGCAGAATGATTTCCATATCCCGTAAGCAGGCAGCCATACGGCGGCTGGTGTAAGCATTCCCCCCTGGGGCAATCAGCTGGGGTTGATCGGAAAATAAAGACCGGGCAGCATTTGCCACAATGGCAGAGGCGTTACCGGTCAGGCGGTTGACCACATCAATGCGCTTATTGCCATCGGCGACCATCTGGTTGAGGGCACCAATTTGGTTATCAGTCACATACTCCCCGCGCGCATCGGCTTGGGCAACAACTTTTGTAAAAGCGTCGAACATGAAAAACAATCTCCTATTCTGAACACGCAAATGTAACTTTGGCCACATCGCTCAGGACATCGAGCATAGGTGACCCTATGCGGACAAGCAGCGATGATGACTGTGAAACTGTACTTAATCCTGACTCGAGCTGCGATCGGCAATCAACCCATCCGCTTTTTTAAGAGAACTGAGCCCTGGCAGACCACCAAGGCTCAGGCATTTCGAACCAGATGACTTGATTTAATCAATTCGCCTGTGCAGATCCTGTGCATTTTTCTGTATCTGAACCTTTACAATCGCCCAACCCCTTGTAGAGCCGACTGCCAGGGATTTATGAGCGCGCGTTTACATCCTTAAGAAACTTCATGTTTCATTACATTGGATGGCTCTGGAATACTTTTGACACAATCAAACAACATCGTCTTTAAGTACCGTTCTGCCCACTCAGTCCCAAAAGCACGCTCTAAAATCCGTCGGGTTTTATCATTTTGTTGCTGTTGCAAACAATACCGCTGCTGCCCTGCCATAATCCAGGCATGTTCTTCCATAGAATCAAGGGTCACCGCCTCACGGGCAAGCTCACAGTGCATTGACAAATACTGAGTAGCCCGGGTCAAGAAATCAGTCCCTTCCTGATGGGTGGTGGGACGGACAAATAGGCAAAAGTCTGAAAAAATATCTCCCCAGACCGGTAAGTCACGGGGTTGAGCAAACACCATAGGCGCTAGCTCGCTGAGTCTTGCTTCGTACTGAGCTGGTAAGGCGCGATTCCGTGAAACAGGCGATAAGTCAACAATGGCAGCACTAATCAACCCACGGCCTGCGACAATATCCATGCCAAAGATCGGCAGATTAAAATAGCTATGGGGAAACATCACACAGTGTAGGATATCCAGATTGTTGCCGACCTTAGCTAACTCCAGGTGGAGCTTACGAAACTGCACTGTTTGGTAGCAGTGGTTTTCGATGGTCAGACGTTCGCCCTCAAGGGTACCTGCTACGTAGCCCAGATCGGCGGGCGTATCGTAGGAGTACAACATTAGCTGGCTTTGCCAAGTTTTTTCGAGCGTGCAGGCCAACTGACAAATCAGGGGATGGAGTTGTTCACGGAGGGATTTTTCACGTACTTGAACCATAGTTCTTGAAGGTCCTTAGGATATTTTTATCCTTACCTTGCCGTACCCCTGTGCAGACTCTGTGCAGAAATTGATGCTTAAATACCCTCATAAGCAACCCAGTTTTTAGCCCGGAGCCAGGCTTGGTAGCGTTTTAATCGATTCACTAATCGCCCCCCTAAATCTTTGCTCTGGATGGGTTTGGTAATATAGTCATCGGCCCCCAGCGCAAAGGCTTGATCCTGGTTTGCTTGATCGGCGTGGATACTCAAAAAGATGATGGGTAAGTGTTGCCATTGGGGATGGCTACGCAGCACCTGACACAGCTCAAATCCGCTAATATGAGGCATTTCAATATCTAGTATCACCATATCGGGCAACACCTGGGTAAAGAGGGTCCAAAAGCGTTGCGGGTTTGCCAGGGGGGTAATTTGAAAATTCCAAGGCTGCAGCCGTTGAATGACCTGTTGCAAATAGTGGGTATCATCGTCGACGATCATAATTTTACTGTGGCGGTAGCTGTGGTGCAGGGTCTGGGTCATCACCTCTAGTATCTCCGCAGGGACCACCGGATACTCAAGCACAACCGTGCCGCCTCGACGAATCAGATCTAAGCGGTTACCAAAATCAGCCTGGGGGGTGATCAACAGCATGGGCAACCAGGGCCTTTGCTGAGTCAGGCGAGTAATGAACTGCAACAACATTTGTAAAATGGGTTCATCCAGTACCGGATCGGCTTCACCCGCGACTAAATTGATCAGCACCACATCGGGTAGATCAGCGATCAGCTCTGAAGTTGGCAGGGAAGATGAACCGAGGGATAATGCCTGAGATGCAGTTTCCATGGAAGCAGCAACGGTGGTCTCAAACCCCTGGGCCACCGCCAGAGCCATCAGCTGCTGGACATAAGGCATATCGTTAACGTCGACAATCAATAGCTTGGCAGGGTCTATGGCATCTTCGGTCGGGCAGACAAGCCGGGGGTGCTCATCCAGGGCGTGACCCAGGGTAGTGACCAGCGCTTGAAATTGAGAGATTTGAGCGGTTGAGAATAAAGTCTCTGCGCGCAAGAGCTGCTCTAACTGGAGGGCTAAGCGATAGCCTTCCATCAAACCAAAGGTGCCTAGGGTCCCCGCCAGGCTATGGGCTATTTGCTGAGCCTGGGTCTGTTTTTGCTCGCTAAGCCTTTGAGTTTTAAGGGTTTGGGCAATGTGGGCCAGATGATTCCAATGCTCCAGATTTTCTCCTTTGTGGGCATCCCAGGCCTGGGTCAGACCTGCTAAATACAGGGCTTGGCGGTCGGGTTCAGAGGCGGCGGGGGCGCTATCTTCAGTGGGATTTAATGCCTGGGTCTTGAGTCGGTACCCCAGGCCATGGACTGTTTCAATCAGGTCAGCGGGGGCTCCCACGGTCTTGAGCTTACGGCGCAGACCCCGAATATGGGAGCGAACAGTGGCCTCGCTGGGAAATTCTTCTGAAGACCAGATTCGATCAAGCAGAGTCGAGACACTGAAGACTTGATGGCTGTGGCGCAGGAATAACTCTAATATTGAATATTCTTTTGCCGTGAGAGAGACTTGATAGCCTTGATAGGTGACTTCACAACTGACCGGATCAAGGCACAGATCACCCCAGCTCAAAATCGGCGTCGTATCCGTCAGCGTCCGTCGCAGCAGAACCCGGATACGAACCAGCAGCTCTATGATATCAAAGGGTTTGACCACATAGTCATCTGCGCCAGCTTCGAGCCCTTTAATTTTGTCGGTTTGTTCATCTCTAGCGGTGAGCAACAAAATCGGCACGCCATAGCCCTGACTTCGCAGGCGGTGACAAAGTTGGATGCCATCTAGCTGGGGCAGCATCCAATCTAAAATAATCAGGTCATATTCAAAAGTAGAGGCATAGGCCCAACCCGTTTCACCGTCAGCCACCCGATCCACAGTGTAGTGTTGGCCCGTCAGCTGCTGGCTCAGCAGCGTCGCCAGGGCAGTATCATCCTCAACCAGTAAAACTTTCATTTGTCTCGCCTTAGAGTGACCAGTCCAGTAGCTGAGCCACCTGACTAGCCAGGGTTAACGGGTTAAACGGTTTGGTGATCACTCCAACCACGCCTATCTTCTGAAACAGACGCTTCTCAGCCGTCCGAGTTTTGGCAGTCAACAAAATCACTGGAATAGACTGGGTTCTGGGGTTATTAGTGAGTGATTTAAAGGTAGCAACTCCATCGATCTCAGGCATCATCACATCTAACAAAATGGCATCAGGGTGATGGGTTTCGGCCTGACGAATCCCTTCTAGGCCAGAGGAGGCGGTGATGCTCTCCCACCCCGCCTCTAGCTTTAAGCTGAGTTTAACCACTTTTTGGATAGACTCTTCATCATCAATAATCAGGATGCATTTGGATGACATAGCGGTTATAACGTTTTGTGACAACGTCCTATGGCGACGCCTTACTAAATGGCTTAGTTAGGATTTTCGATTGGGGCCAGGGGAACCGTGAAATAAAAACAGCTGCCCTCGCTGATCTGACTTTCTGCCCAGATTTGGCCACCATGCTGTTCTACAATTTTTCGACAGATGGCGAGCCCCAGACCGGTGCCGCCCTTCTTTCTAGAGTCAGACGAATCAACCTGCTGAAACCGTTCAAAGATGGTGTTTAGCTTATCTGAGGGAATCCCTTGACCGTAATCTTGAACACAGAAAAGGGCCATTGTTGGAGAAGGTGCGGGATGTTTGACTTTGGATCGTGGGGCGGCTGAAACGGGTTCGAAATAGGGTTGGACCGACAGGCAAATAATGTTACCCGGAGTTGAGAATTTGAGGGCGTTACTGACCAGATTTGTTAGGGTTTGTATAATATAGTCCGGATCGGCCCAGATAGAAATCGGGGTGGACTGGGTTTGAATTTCAATATCTTGCTGTCGAGCGATAGTTTGCATAGCTTCGGTGGCCTGCGAGATGAGCTCAACCGCATCACAGGCGTAGGTATCCATAGTAACTTCGCCAGCTTCTATCCGCTGCAGGTCGAGCACATTATTGACCAGACGCACCAGCCGGTCTGTGTTTTCGTCAGCCACCTCAAGCATCTGCTGACCGGCTTCTGATAGCTGCCCCAGACGACCCGTTGCCATCAGTTTGAGAGACCCGTGAATCGAGGTCAGCGGTGTCCTCAATTCGTGACTGACGACGGCAATAAATTCATCTTTCATCCGCTCGATGGCTTTGCGATCGCTAATATCTGTCGTCAGGGCAAAAAATCCCTTAATTTTGGATGAAGATCGTCCGGTTGCTTCGATATGGGGGATGTAGGCCACACTGATCGAATGACAGCGCCCATCTTTAAAGATCAGCTCACTCTCATAGGTCACCTGATTACCTGCCAAGGCGGTTTCAACGTCAGTTTGTATCTTTTGGTAATAGGCAGCGCCCATCACGGTTTTAATTGATTTGCCATAAATATCGGCTGGAGCTTGCCCAAGCCATTGTTCGTAAACCTGATTATTAAAGCGATAGCGCTGACGACGATCGACATAGGCAATTAGCACGGGCAGGTTGTTGGTAATCAGCCGCAGTTGCTCCTCGCTGTGCCGCAAAGCAGCTTCCACCTGTTTGCGCTCTTTAATCTCTTGCTGCAAGGCAGTATTTGCCTGGGTTAGCTCCGCTGTCCGCAGCCTGACCCGCTCTTCTAAATATTCCACCATCTGCCCTTGGGAGAGGGCAATGCTAATCTGATCGGCGAGCTGTTGCATCAGCTCCAACTCGAACTCAGCCCACTGCCTGGGGGTACGACATTGATGGGCAATGAGCAATCCCCAGAGATGTTTGCGGAGAGGTTCGCTACCCACAGACTGTTCTGGTTTGAGCGGATGCACAATCGGTACAATCAGCTTAGATTGAATGCCCCATTGTTCAACAAACTCCACCAGGCAGTCAGCTAGACCCGCATCCGGGGCATTCACATCCGTGATCGCCTGTACCCGCCCTTGGGCATAAAGTGTCTGATACTCTTCTGGGAAAACTTCTTCAGGGAAGGGAATCTCTAAGATTGACGGATAAGACTCAACGACGGCTTCACTGATGGTTTTACCGGTGCCATCGGGGAAAACCTGGTAAATTAGGACTCGGTCGGCATCGAGCAGGCGCTGCACTTCGTGGACCGTGGTCTGTAAGATTTCTTTGAGCTGTAACGACTGACGAATCTTGAGGGTAATCTCTGCCAATAGCTGGGCGCGTTGATGCTGGCGATGCAGTTGCGCTTCAGTGCCATAGGCATGCAATGCCTGCAACAGGTGGGTTTGCTCAATCAGGCCAATCAGCTGGGCCTGGTCATCGATAATCGGCAGGTGACTAATCTGATGCTGCTCAAATCTCGCCAGCAGGGAAGCAGCCGATGTCAAATCGGATTTCAAATCAGACTGTGATAAGGTGACCACCGAACGAGTCACTACCTGAGACAGTCGTCTATTAGCCCAATCACCCCCCTGAGCGATGGCCCGAAGGAGATCCCGACGAGTGGCAATGCCCACTACCTTACGGCGATGCAACGCTACAATGCAGTCTGCCTCTGGATGAGCGGCCATCTGAGATATGACCTTTGGTAATGTAGTTTGAGTGGAGGCCGTGAGTGGAGGGGGGGCCACAATCTTACTCCAACAGAAACTTTCGCAGACGTGATGATCAGATGGCATCAATGTGGGCTCTAAGCGAAATCACAATATCCTCAATCTATGAGATGCCAGACAAATCGTTACATAATTGTTTTGATTCTTTAAGTTTTAGGTGACGATTCCCCGGAACCCAGTTTCTTAGATCTGAGAGAAGAGAGAGAAGATTAGTTTAAAACTGGCTGCGTACTTCTACCCCAAAGGTTAGATCAGTGCCATTTTGAGCGGCTGTAGCAGTTTCTTTCTGTGGGTGTGTACTACCTGGCTTTAAAAAAAGACGCCCCCCGAGATCTTGGGTCGGGTGATGGGCGTTGGATTTCTCTCTTCAATAACAATCCGGCGGGCCAGGTCGAGAAACGTTGTAGATTCATCTAACAACAGAATCTGGGTATCCTGCGCTAGCGTCATGGCAATCATGGCTCGCTGCCGCAGCGGATGTGTCACCCCAGATGTGTCACCCCAGATGTGTCACCCCATTAGTTCAGAGCCTGTGTCGGTTGTTGATCGATCAGTCCTTAGGGGTTTTTGTACGTCGTTGCAGCCATCCTGTTAGTAGGGCCAGGCCAAAGACACCGAGCACAGCAAACACGACTAAAAACACCTGTCTTTTCCCTGCCAAAATCCCGGCTCCTAGTGCTACAACAGGGGGGTTGGAGATAGCAATGCTGAGCACGAGGGCGGGGAGAAACTTACGCCAAGGGGCTTGGGCAAGGCCGACACCATAGGCCACAAAATCGAAAAAGCCGGTCATTAAAAACGCTGTCATCAGAAAAAAATTTTGCTCTAGGTGCTTTTGGGTAAAGCGATCCACCCGGTACATAAAGCGATCGCCCACCAATCGCCGCACCCCTCCCCGACCATAGGTTGAAGCTAGCCAAAAGCTTAGCGTACAAGAGAGCAGATCCGATAGACACACCACTATGAGCCCCTGTCTAAAACCCAGTAGCCCCCCGGTCAATACCGAATAGGCCTCGGACGGCAGTGCCGGGATCACCACACTCGTAAAACGCAGCGTAAACAGTCCAAGCGGTGCCCAGATCCCCATCTGCTCTACGTATACCCGAATCGTTTCCTCATCTAAACCCAATCGATTTAGCAAGATCAGGGGCAGGGTGACCAAGGCTATGAGTATGACAACGCCGACGATTCTGCGGGTAAGGTTGTTCACAGGCTTCCCTCTTATGCGCTGCGGTGAGGCGAGACATCGTCAAGAGAATAGCAACGCTGCATCCTGATGTGCCACTTTCGGTTACCTCTCTGAGCGATCGCAGCGGGCGACTCTTGCAACGTAAAGAGTTGTTAACAATTAAATTCGGGGTTTCTCCAGCCCCCCTTTTTAAGCTATCCCTTACACACAAGTCGCTGAAAGGTCGATTTTTAAGAGGGGCTGTCCGCTGAAAACCCCACTGCCTGTGGCACCTCCCCTGGGTTTTAGCGAAGCGGTGTGCAAAGCACACGGGAGGTTGGGAGGGGAGGAAATACCAAAGCCATTAGGTTATTTCTTAACAGCTTCAAAGCGCTGTCGATTTAACCATCACCGACAGCGCTTTCGCGGTTTTTAGAGCTGAGCGCGCTCTATCAGGCTTTCACAGCTTTCTCCGACGCACTGTAAGTGCCCCCGCGACCACGATACCACTCTTTATTCCGCGCTCCGGCGGACAGGATATTTGAAATGCGATTACGGGCTTTGAGAAACTGAGCCTTAGGCATGTCTTCTTCGAAAATGGCCGACATGACCCTGGCAATTTTGAAACTTTCCTTTGGCTTATCCTTTAGTAGACTAGCTACCACATCCGGCAGCGGCTTTTGACGATAGGCATCAAGCACATAGCGCTGCCAATGAGCTGCTCTACCGTTCGCCTTTTTGGTCTGGGCGGTTTTAGCTGTCTTAGTCGTCGTCTTAGCCACCTTGGCTGCCTTCGGCTTACGACCGCGGGCTTTAGTTGCCTTGGTCGATTTAGTTACCGTTTTTGCTGTGGGGGACTTGGCCTTAGGGGCAGCGACGTCAGCAAGATCAACGAGTGCTTCAATAGCTGGAGCCGATTGACCATTGCCATCAGCCGATGTCTCAAACATCGCCATGACTGTTTGTAAGCCCTCCCGTTTCTCTTGGATTTCTGCAAGCTGTTGCATTAAAGCAGCTTCTTGTGCAGATAAAAGGGCCTCAGCCTCTGCAAGCTGAGGAAGCACTGTTACCGTCATGTCTAAGTTTCCTCAAGTGATTGTAGAATTCAATGGTGTATGAATTTTCTTAACCAAAGTGTGTCGCTACTGGTGTATTGCTACTTTGGAGAGTATTCACGCATAAGAGTAATCGTAACACTTCAAAACGTCAACTGCTGAAAAGCTAATTGGGTCAAGTTTTTCCAATATCACTTTTTTCTCTACGGGCTTCTAAGCATTAAACGTTACGGTTAATCCTCGAGTACCTTTGAAGTCGGTACAGTCAGGACTTGCCCTATCCAGGTTGGTCGGCTTCGAAGCAGCCTTTTGGAAAGAGGGTTGCTTGTTTAAAGACTTAAGGGCCTCCATTTTGCCCGGCTTTGGTTTTAAGCCTTTATATTGAAAGCGGTTGTCCAGGCGTCTCTAATTTGTTGATCTTTGGCAATTTTTGATTGTTCATCTCCAATTTTATTTTTCTTTTAATGTCGGCCCCGGTGAGATCGGTGCTGCGAAAATTGACCCCGATTAGATGAGCCCGCATATAAACCTTTCATAGCATCTTCTGCTGGGTGTAGCTTTTGAGTCTAGGAGACCCGGCTTATACAACGATAGGACAGTTTTGAAAATCCGATTTGTCCCCCACTGAATTTGGACATAGAGGTCGATATATATCTTGGATAAGTAATTGATTTAATGAAAAGGTATTTGCACCCTCAATCCTCATAAATTCCTCAAACTATTAAGGCATAAATTGAGGTGGAAGCTACTAAAGGATCTTCTAAAGGGGCTGCTGTTTAAGTCTTTGAGGTGAGATCCCCTTTTATATTTTGTCTCTTGGATTGAGTTCTTATGGTACAAACCACACATTCGAAGCGAGCCACTGCCATCGATACTGATTTCATCCTTGAATTTGAGCAGGTTGGCATTCAAGATATCCACCGAGTCGGCGGTAAAAATGCCTCTCTGGGAGAGCTGATCCAACAGCTGGCACCCCAGGGGGTCAAGGTGCCTACCGGCTTTGCGACGACGGCCTATGCCTATCGCTACTTTATTGAGCAGGCTGGGTTAGATAAGCGGTTGCGATCTCACCTTGCCAACCTCGATATCGAAGACGTTCAGGCCCTGCGCCGCTGTGGTAAACAGGTCCGAGCTTTGATTTTAGAAACGCCTTTCCCCGATGAGCTAGAGACCGCCATCGCCCAGGCTTACCTGAAACTCTGTACCGATAGCGGCAATCCATTAACGGATGTGGCCGTGCGCTCCAGCGCCACCGCCGAAGATCTCCCTGACGCCAGCTTTGCTGGTCAGCAGGAAACCTATCTCAATGTCCAAGGTGTAAAAGGCGTTCTGGAGTCCTGCCACAAGTGCTTTGCCTCCCTGTTTACCGACCGCGCCATTTCCTATCGCACCCTCAAGGGCTTTGACCACTTCACCGTGGCCTTGTCAGTCGGGGTCCAGCGCATGGTGCGCTCCGACCTGGCCACCTCCGGTGTGATGTTTTCCATCGATACTGAAACCGGCTTTAAAAATGCCGCCCTGGTGACAGCTGCCTACGGCCTTGGCGAGAATGTGGTGCAAGGAGCCGTCAACCCGGACGAATATCTGGTCTTTAAGCCCACGCTGCAGCAGGGCTATCGCCCGATTCTGAAAAAACATCTGGGCAGCAAAGAAATCAAGATGGTCTACGACGTGGGTGGCAGTAAGCTGACCAAAAACGTTCCCGTCTCCGAGGTCGATCGCCAGCGCTACGCCCTCAGCGATGACGAAATTCTCACCTTAGCTCGCTGGGCCTGTATCATTGAAGACCACTATTCCCAGGTACGAGACACCTACACCCCGATGGATATCGAATGGGCCAAAGACGGCCTCACCGGGGAGTTGTTTATTGTTCAAGCCCGACCCGAAACGGTGCAGTCCCAAAAATCAACGTCAGTGCTGCGCAGCTATCGTCTCCAAACCGATGTCACAGACCTGCCCCCCCTCGTCACCGGGCAGGCCGTGGGGGAAATGATTGGCCAGGGGCAAGCACGGGTAATTAAATCGGTGCAAAATATTGCCGACTTTCAGCCCGGTGATGTGTTGATTACCCAGCGCACCGACCCGGACTGGGAACCGATTATGAAACGGGCCAGTGCCATTGTCACCGACCAGGGAGGTCGCACCTGCCACGCTGCGATTATCGCTCGAGAGATGGGCATTCCCGCCATCGTGGGCTGTGGTAACGCCACTAAAATTATGGAGACCGGGCACCCCGTCACCGTGACCTGCGCCGAAGGGGAAGTGGGCAAAGTTTACACCGGATTGTTGCCTTTTGAGGTAGATGAAACGGCCATCGACAACCTGCCCCGCACCCGCACCCAAATGTTGATGAACGTAGGCAACCCAGAGGAAGCCTTTCGCCTGGCGCAGATTCCCTGTGACGGCGTTGGGTTGGCCCGGATGGAATTTATTATCGCCAACCACATCAAAGTACACCCCCTGGCGTTACTCCACTTTGAGCA
>JBCCRZ010000088.1:0-13790 GCA_039200855.1 Cyanobacteria bacterium P01_D01_bin.44
CGCATGCTAGGTAGGGTTTCTAGATAAGGTCGATATCGCTTAAGCAGTGCGATCGCGCCTTGGTAATGGCTGCATTGGGCCAAGAGTGCTTCGTAGTCGGCTGGCTGAACGGCCATGCTGTCTAATTTCCCCGCGCTGCAATAATATACTTATCTGTATTCTAACCAACGCGACGGTCAGGTCTATCTGGCAGGTCTATCTGGGGGGACACCCCCCTAACCCAGGGTTTCGCCGACTGCCAATCGGCTGCCGTTGGCAAAATCCCACCCGGACTGGGCCTTTTTCCCGGCGGGTTGTACCGTGCGCAATAGCAAATGCCCATCGCCAGTTGCCACGACGGGACCGTAGTTTTTAAGCAGGCCGATTATGGTACCGGGGGCACTCACGTCAGCCCCAGCGTCTGATAGGTCTGATAGCAGCTGGGCATAGGCAGGCTTGAGCGAGACCCATGTCGGAGGCAGCTGCGCCCAAACTAAGTCGATCAAAGGCAGGGTCGCTTGCACCTTTAGGGGCTGCTGACGGCACTGGGTAAAGCAGCTCGGATAAAATCCCCGGACCTGATTGTGAATCTCCAGGGCAGATCGCTGCCAGTCAATCAAGTAGTCTGCTTTTTTAATCAAAGGTGCATAGCTGGCCTGGTCATCTTGCTGGGGCACCGGACGAATCAGCTGAGCATCGAGTTTGAGCAACGTATCGACCAGCAGGTCGGCGCTGAGCTTTGAGAGCTGTTCTACAATATCCCCAGCATTGTTCAGGATACCAACGGGTATTGTTTCTTTGATCAACATCGGTCCAGTATCCATCCCCGCATCCATTTGCATGGTGGTTACCCCGGTTTCGGCCTCCCCATGGTAGAGGCTCCACTGGATAGGGGCTGCGCCGCGATAGTGGGGCAAGATCGATCCATGGGCATTGACACAGCCCAGGCGGGGCATTGCCAAGATCTCAGGCGACAGGATCTGACCGTAGGCAACCACCACAAAAACATCTGCCTGGAGTTGGTCAAGCTGTCGCAGGGTATCTGGGTCACGCTTAATGCGCTCCGGTTGCCAAATTGGGCAGCCGACGGTGAGCCCTGCCGCCTTAACGGGGGGCGGGGTGACCTGGCCGCCGCGCCCCCGCCGTCGATCAGGCTGACTGACAATGGCGACGACCTCAAAGCCAGGGTGGGCCACCAGGCGCTCCAGGCTGGGGACCGCAAACTGAGGGGTTCCAAAGAAAACCAGGTTTATTTTTCTTGCCACTTTTTTCTTCACCTATCGCGGTGTGTGCGTTGATTTATCGCCGTGTGTTTGCTGACTATCACCGCGTGTCTACGGAAATTTCAATCCGACGGTTGCGCTGTCGGGCTTCGGGGGTTTGATTATCGGTGATTGGCTGGCTAAGTCCATAGCCCAGGGTCACCCAGCGAAAGGAGGCGCTGTTTTCAGAAGCCTGTTCAGAGGACGGGTCAGGGGATAACTGATCAGACAAATAGGCTTGTAACGTATTAGCCTGTTGTAGACTGAGGTCTCGGCTGACTTTATTTTCTGAGCGATCGTCGGTGTGGGCACCGATTAAAAAGGTGGCTCTACTGTAGGGCGACAGATCGGCCAAGATCCGCTCCAGAATGGTCGGGGCCGTGTCTAAAAGCCGGGCTTCGCCTGGGATGAATAGAGCATCGCTCGGCAAGGTGATTTTGAGGTCACTTACCTGAAAGAGGGGATCGGTGCGCGGATCGTTGGCTTGGGGGGCCTCAGTGGTAGTGGACGGGGCGGGTTGCACCGAGGGGGTGGTAGATGGGGTGCTCGCTTCTGGATTCTCTGTAATGCTCGTTTCAAGCGCTTGTAGACGACTTTCAAAGTCAGCTGTTGACTGGGCTCGCCCCAAGGTGGCTTCCAGGTCGCTGAGTCGTCTTTTGAGGGTGGCCAGCTCTTGTTGCAGAGCGGTTAGCTCCTCTTGGGCAATTTGTTTTTCTAAGCTATTGAGCACTGGCGGGGGGGTAAGTGGCTCAATGGGTTGGGTGGGAATGGGGACCGGCTCAACCCGAGTTTCTTGGGTGGGGCCTTGCTGCAACCGCTGGGGCAAGTGGCGCACGGTTTTAATCATGCGGTTTGTTTTACGCAGGGTGACTTCTTGCAGGGGCACACGTTGGGCCGGGCCGGGGAAAATATTGGCGACCCCAACGCCCATTAGCCAGGCGACCGGTAGACCGACTGCCAAGAGCAGTAGCCCAAATACCCCGTTCAAGCAGCCCATTGAGCGACCCCCTAAGCGAGCGGTGGGTTGGGAGGGCGCGCTCGTTGGCGAGCTGGGTTTGAACGGCGACTCGTCTGTCACAACGCCTCTTTATAGCTTCCGAGATAGCATAGCTTTCGAGATAGCTTTCGGTTTATCACGTTCAGGTTCAATCGTCTAGTTCCAGCCAGACCAGGGGCTGACTTGGACAATGCCGTCCTCGGTGATCACCACTAAAAAGTCAGTCTGGGGAAGGGCAGGATCGGCTGATTGGGCCAACTCCGGTAGGGGAGTCTCGTCTAGATAGGTCTCGGCGGCATCGTTATGGGCTTCGTACCCGACGAGGGTGCCATCCTCTGCCAACCGCACGCGGTATTCCAGGGTTTCACCAAATTCGCGACGATCTCGATTTTCGATAATGTCCCGACGCAGTTGCGTATTGAGGGTTGCGATTTGGTTGGCGCTTTCAATTTTGGTTTGAATGGGTTGAGATAACTGACCCGATATCTGGCTTGTCTGAGGCTGACGTGGATTTGAGTCGGGCTCAGGGCTGGCCCCTCGATCGGCCCCCGCTGTTTCGGTCTCGTCGAGCGCCGCTGTGGACGCCTCGTCTGGGGCTGACTCTCCGCTGGGGGCAAGACTTGAACTGGCCGGGGGCTGGTTAGCGAGTTTCAGGACGGAGACATTGCCGTCGGGGCTAAACACAACCCGAAACTGGGTCACGGGTTCATTATTTTGATCGGTTTCTGGCTCTAAAGGTAGATAGGTCAGGCCAGGTAGCGGGGTTTGATCGATACTGGCCAGGGAGAGTTCATTTTCGGCTCTATAGCCGATGAGATCTCCATTCTCGGCTACGCTCACCTGATAAGACAGGGCTGCCTCCAGCGTAGGGGGCTCTATTAGCAAAGCTCGCTCTAAGTCAGCTTGTAGCTGAGCTTGTAGCTGTGTTGTCTGCTCAGGGTCAGTCGTGGTCGGTTGTGTGCTGTCTGGTTGTGTGCTGGCAGCGGGGTCGCCGTTACTGAGGGAGGGGTTAGCGCGGGTCGGATCTTCTGAGGTGGTTTCTGCTGGGGTGTTCTCTGGGCGAGGCTCTGGAATTTCGGGGATCGGTAGCCAGAACAGACCGGCGGCTGCGATCGCAAAGGCCCCCAATCCCAATAAAGGCGGCGTGGCCCGCTGAGCCAGGGGCTCACTGGGGCGGACATAGCGTCGGGATAGGGGCACTAGCTGTAGTTTTAGATCCGGTAGGGTCTGGGTGTCTGCAAAAAACTGATCGATGGCTTCGGCCAAATCAAACAGCTGTACCGTTGAGAGCTTAATGTTGTCAGCCGCCGTTTCTGCCCCTGGTTGAGGCTCGGCATTGGGCAAAGACTCAGGCTGCACAATGAGATGGTGGTAAGGCCCGTCACCGGGCTTGAGTTGCACCATCGAGGTTTCTGTTTTAGCGGGGGGATGGGGCAGCCCGCTCAACAGGGCCTGGGTGTACTGGCTAATCGTTTCAACCAGGGATTGGAAAAAGGCTAAGCCACCACTAATCGGCTGCTCAATGCCAACAAACTTGCATTCGGCACTGGCTAATAAAGACAGCACATCGGAGGTGTCATTGTTGCTGAGACCTTCGAGAATTAAGCTGCAATTGGGTAAAACGTACTGGCGTTGGATCGTCATGAGACCTCTCCATCAAAGAGGCTAGTCCAGAGTCGCTGTTCGCCGTGGGTGCCTGTGCAAAAGAGGAGCTGACCCAGTAAAGAGAGGGCCAACTCGTTAAGTTTTTCGTCATCGGCGTAGTTGAGCGCAGCGGTGCGCTTGGGGTTCATCCGGGCGCGAAAGTGGGATCGAAACCGACTCAGGTAGTCGGCCAATCGAAAATGGTGCTCCAAAGAGAGCGACTTATCTTGCAGCTGTTGGTAGCCCAGCAATAGTTGACGAATTAAGACCGTCAGTTTGCGGGACAGATAACAGGCAATTAAAACCAAAGCTTTAGCTTCCTCAAGGCTGAGCGGGCGACGCTGGTTAAACTTGCGAAGGGGGTTTGTGCTTCTGATCATCCATAGATTGACTCGACTCTTGACCAAATCGTGCAGTCCTAGGTCCTTGGCGGCAATTAACATCGCCTCTGACGCTGATAAATCTAACGCCTCTAAGGCCAGCAAGATCAGATCAATCTGAACCCTGGCACGGCGGGGGCACTCATCCTGCGCTAAATCAGGATCGGCAAGTTTTTCGAGTAGCAATGGTTTAGACAATTCGACGGGAGGACTCTGTACTGGCATACCCTAGCAGCTATTAAAGCAGAATTTTATGAAACCACATTTAGGCACGTTTATGACCTGCTAGCGATTTGACCTTGGCTAAGCCAATGCTAGCAGCTTGTTCAAGACGGCGGATCCTAGAATCAATGGCGTGCTACCTACAAAAGTTGCCCCAAAACCGTGTCTTGGACAACAAAAAAAATTGTTGGAGGCAACAGTCCCTTTATCTATATCCCACTTAAAACCTTATTTCCCTGACCCAAGGTCTAGGGAAATAACTTAAAATCGCTTCTCAACCTGATGAGGGTAAACCCAAAACGGGTTAGCTCCCAATCGACTAATCTATCTGGCGAAAGCCCTGGATCAGCCAGCTATCGCCCTCACGAATAAGTGTGTATTCCATCCCCAGTACTTCGTCATAGGAGGCATCGCCGTTGGGGCTACCAAACAGATAAAAATCAGCCTTCTCATTCACCCTGGCTTGCACTTTAAGCTCAGTGGCATCGACATCTTCGGGCTCAATCTCAAGGATTTCAAAGGAATGGACATATTCCGCATGCCAACCTTCGTCTTCGGCGTCCTCAGCTTGTTTTTGCCATTTAGCCAGCAACGGTCCGGCCAGAATAGCGTCAAGGGTATCGGCGTCATGATCTTCACCTAGGGCGCTGGCTTTCGCTTCAAACCAGGCTTCTAGGGTGCGCTGGGCGATGCCGTCTACCCCAACTGGGCTAGCCTCGCCCGCTGGGGACAGCTCAATCGCCGGTTCGATCAGCTCAATCGAGAGCGGCTCGCCCTCTAAACGGGGGCCTGAAAACAGGCCACCCAGCCAGCCAAATAGGCGCATGGCGACAAAGCCCACTGCCCCAAGGCAAAGCAGCCCTAGCAGCAAAACCAGGGACAGTCTCCCCCATTTGGGCATGCGTCGGCTACGGCGGCGTTGGGTCACCCCGTCGTCGTCGGCAACCGTAAACTCCGATGGGGGGACTGTACTGCCCAGCCCGTTGGCGTCTGGGGGTTCTGAGCGAGCCCCTAGTTTGCCTGGGGGGGATAGCTGAGATACCTGCCCGGCGACCCCTACAGAGCCCCCCAGCCAGGCGAGCTCATCTTCTGCGCCGCTGCGGGTGGCGGCGGGTGCAAAGGGTGAGGGGGTGGCAGGGTCGAGGCGACTAGCCTCGACATAGGCCTCGTTGGGGCGGTAAGTCGAGGGTGGGGTGGCGTCCCAAGGCGTGCTGCTCTGCCAGCTGTCTGTGCCTTCGTCGGTCAGGGGCAAGTTTTCAAGGTAGGACTGGACTTGTTCGTTCGCAAAGTAGTCTTTGAGGGTGCCCTTGTGGTTGCCCAGGTCCCGAAATAAGGGAAAGACCTCTTGCTGGAGCCAGCGCTCAGAGTAAAGGCACAATCCGGGCAGCAAATCGGGAGCCCCTTGGGAGTGGCCGCGAATGAAGTCTAGGGGGGCTTGCTCTCGGCTGAGCTCCAAGGCTCGACTGGCTTCTTCGGTTTGCCCCAACAGCACAGCACACACCGACTGCTCGAGGTGGATATCTTGGCGACTGCTGAGGCGCATCAGTAGCTGTTTAGCCCGCCGCACCAGGACTGGCTGATGATGGGCAAAGCCTCGCCCAAGTAAGGCATAGACCGCTAAATAGGTCCCTACCGCCGAGGGGCGTTGGGCTTCGGTTTCAAAAATGTCTTGCTGCTCAGCCGCGGTTAAATAGCTCCGCAACTGCTGAATAAAGCGTAAAAAATCTTCGACACTGAGCCCAGATAGGTCATCTTTTGCACCGTCAATGCCACCGCGATCTTCTAGCATGGCTTTGAGTAGCAAAATGCCCTTTTGCCGCTCGGCTTTGTTTTCTAGGGGGCGGGCCACTAGTTCTAAAATGCGGTAAGGCCTGAGCTTGTAGAGATCGGACTGCACTTCGGTGCGCAGCGATGGAAACAAGTCTTCGCCCGTTAGCAGCTCTCGACCCGTCTCGAGGGACTCAGCCGCGTTTTCGTAGTGGTGCTGCTGCCACTGCTCACGACCCAGCTCCAAACAGGCCATGGCTAAGGTCAACACCACGTCTGGCAACACCACTGCCGGATCGCCAAACTGGCCGCTATTGAGGCTGGCTTGGCCACTGCTCAGGTAAGGACGACCGATTTTGATCACCAGTTCGTATTCCCCGAGCTCCAATAAAATCAGCAGGGCACCGACCAGTAGCTCAGGCTCGATTTCGATGGTCGGGCTGTAGTTATCCCCACGGGCAGGGGCGTCAGACGCTGAAGCATAGGATCCGGCCAAAAACTGATCGTCATAGGCCTTGCGCTTAATCGGATCGCACAGGAGATTAAAGGCTTCATCAATCAGCTGCTTTCTGGTTTGAATCGCATACTCAGAATACTCGCGGCGGGGCAGCTGCAGCGTGCGATCGCGATACGCCTGCTCGAGCTGTTCTGCCGTCGCTTGAATCGGTAATCCAAGAATTCGATAGTAATCTAGCGGAATTCGCACAGCTATATCCCTAGCCCTTAAGCCAACGTTTTGATGCGTCTGATGTCTGTAACGATGTCTGTATCAATGTTTATATGCCTAATATCTATACATCCAAACATTAGCCCTAGATATTAACCCATAGCGTGTTAAAACTCACCAATCATAGCCATGAAATACTGATAATTGAAAGCCTACAGCATATATAGAGCATTCCGGGCAGTCTATCGACGAAGCGTAACTGAACTGTTGCAAATATCTATCCTACCCCCCTGTAGAGACCTGGAAAAAGTCAAAATTCTTTCACAACATATAAAGATTAAATGTTTATTCCCTCGACCAGTGGACGCCTTGTCAGAACTGCCCATAGATTGCAAGCAAAGTCTCAGGAAGCTTATTTAGGTTAAGCGCTGCTCACCCTAACGAAATTGGGGATAGGTAGCATCAATTCAAACAGCCTTCTAAAATTGAACCGATTCTCTTTAAACAATATCTTTAGAAAAGGGTGATACGCTTTCACGAGTTGATCCCTTTTTTTGGAATAATCAAAGTTTGTACTGCAGCGAGGACACGGCGAACCAATGGTTCAGGAAAGGACATTACCAGTATTTCAATCCGCTGCGGCCCAAATCACTCAGGATGAAGGTCTCAGGCTTTACGAGGACATGGTGCTTGGTCGGTACTTTGAGGACAAATGTGCCGAGATGTACTATCGGGGCAAAATGTTCGGGTTTGTCCACCTGTACAACGGTCAAGAGGCGGTCTCGACTGGTGTGATCAAGTCGATGCGCTCAGATGACTATGTGTGTAGCACCTATCGAGACCATGTTCACGCCCTGAGTGCAGGGGTGCCGGCTCGCAGTGTGATGGCTGAGCTGTTTGGTAAAGAGACCGGCTGTAGCAAGGGACGGGGCGGCTCGATGCATATGTTTTCTAAAGATCACAACCTGCTGGGGGGCTTTGCCTTTATTGGTGAGGGTATTCCGGTGGCATTGGGGGCAGCGTTTCAATCTCGCTACCGTCGAGATGCCCTGGGGGATGCCAGCGCCGACCAGGTGACCGCAGCTTTCTTTGGCGATGGCACCACCAATAACGGCCAGTTTTTTGAATGTCTGAACATGGCTGCCCTCTGGAAGCTACCTATCTTATTTGTGGTGGAAAATAACAAGTGGGCGATTGGTATGGCCCATGAACGCGCTACCTCCCAGCCTGAGATCTATCGCAAGGCCAGCGTATTTGGCATGCCGGGTTACGAAGTAGACGGCATGGACGTATTAGCCGTTCGCGATGTGGCCCAAGCAGCGGTGGCTCGCGCCCGCGCGGGGGAAGGCCCCACCCTGATTGAATGTTTAACCTATCGGTTTCGAGGGCACTCCCTGGCCGACCCAGACGAGCTTCGATCGCAAGCCGAAAAAGACGCCTGGCAGGCCCGCGACCCTCTGAGTCGATTTGAGGCCTACATGCTGGAGCAAAATCTAGCCGACGAAGCCGCCCTCAGAGCGGTCCGAGATAAAATCACTGCCCAGGTGGAAGACGCCGTTGAGTTTGCCGAAAGCAGCCCCGAGCCGGACCCCAGTGAGCTTTATCGGTACATTTTTGCAGAAGATTAAAAGGTAGAGAGTGGAGGGTCGGAAGGTAGAGGGTGGAGAGAATTGGGTAGAGGGTAAGAGCCCTTAACCAAACCCGACCCATTACCCATTACCCACTCCACTACCCACCACCCACTACCCTTCACCCCGCCTGACCCCCGACCCCTACATATTTAGACATGGCAGAAACACTTCTATTCAACGCACTCCGAGAGGCCACCGATGAAGAAATGGCCCGAGATAATACCGTCTTAGTGATCGGTGAAGACGTGGGCCACTACGGCGGGTCGTACAAAGTGACGAAAGACCTGTGCGAAAAGTACGGCGACCTGCGGGTGCTCGATACGCCCATTGCTGAAAATAGCTTTATGGGGATGGCAGTGGGGGCAGCGATGACGGGCCTGCGGCCCATTGTCGAGGGCATGAACATGGGCTTTTTGCTGCTGGCTTTTAACCAGATTGCTAACAACGCGGGCATGCTGCGCTACACCTCCGGTGGCAACTTTGAGATTCCGATGGTGATTCGAGGTCCGGGGGGGGTGGGTCGTCAGCTGGGGGCGGAGCACTCCCAGCGTTTAGAGGCTTACTTTCAGGCGGTGCCGGGGCTCAAAATTGTGGCCTGCTCGACGCCTTACAACGCTAAGGGATTGTTGAAGTCGGCGATTCGCGATCGCAACCCGGTGCTGTTTTTTGAGCATGTGCTGCTGTACAACCTCAAAGAAGACCTGCCCGAGGATGAATATCTGCTGCCCCTGGACAAGGCAGAGGTGGTGCGTCCTGGCAAAGACGTGACGATTTTGACCTATTCGCGCATGCGTCACCACGTCGTGCAGGCCAGTAAAGCCCTTGAGAAAAACGGCTTTGACCCCGAGGTAATTGACTTGATTTCCCTGAAGCCGATTGACTATCAGACCATTGGCGAGTCGATTCGCAAAACCCACCGGGTGATTATTGTCGAAGAATGTATGCGCACTGGCGGCATTGCCGCTGAAATCATTGCCTCGATCAACGATCGGTTCTTTGATGAGCTAGATGCACCCGTATTGCGGCTATCTTCCCAAGATATTCCCACCCCTTACAACGGTCGTCTAGAAAGTCTGACCATTGTGCAACCCAAACAAATTGAGGAAGCCGTCGAAAAAATGATGGCTCTGCGGGTTTAGCCGTCTGTAAGCTTAGCCGTCATGTGGGTTTAGCGGCCATGAGCGGATCGCTGACCGCTATAATAAGTTGTTCTTGTGGCTTGGGCACTTATGGGAAAACAGCGATTGATCCTGGCGTCGATTTTGGCACTGGCCATCGCGGCGGTGGTCGTAATTCTTCGAGTTGAGACCCAGCTTGGCTTAGATCTGCGGGGTGGCTCCCAGCTGACCATTCAGGTGCAGCCCACCGAGGAGATTACCCAGATCACAGAGCGTGACCTAGAAGCCGTGCAGCGCGTTGTCGAAGGGCGGGTCAACGGCCTCGGCGTCTCTGAAGCCGTAGTCCAAAGTTCTGGCCAAGATCAGCTGATTGTGCAGCTGCCGGGAGTAAGCGACCCAGAGCAGGCGGAACGAGTACTGGGGGGCACTGCCCGACTTGAGTTTCGCAAGCAAAAGCCCAATACCGAAGGTGAGTTTCAGGCGGTGGCTCAGGTGCTCCAACAGCAGCTTGCTCAGCAGAGAGTGCTGACCCAGACTGGGGATGAGGCCGCCCTTGCCCAAAATCGCGAAGACCTGACTGCAAGCCGCGAAACCATGCTGGAGCTATTTGAAAAAACTGAGCTAAATGGCGAAAGATTGGACGATGCCGACGCTCAGCCGATGGGGCTGAGTGGTAATAGTTGGGAAGTGGCCCTTGACTTTGATAATGAGGGAGGGGTGCTCTTTGCTGAGTTGACCCGCGATATTGCTGGAACGGGTCGCAGTATCGGTATCTTTTTGGATGATGATTTGGTCAGCGCCCCCACCGTAGATGTGCAATATGCCCAAACCGGGATTGCTGGGGGCAGAGCGGTGATTTCGGGCAACTTCGATGCTGAAACATCGCGAGATTTGAGCATTCAGCTGCGGGGTGGGGCGTTGCCACTGCCCGTAGCGGTGGTCGAGAACCGGACAGTGGGGGCAACCCTGGGTCGAGATAGCATTCAGCGCAGCCTCTATGCTGGCATTGCTGGGCTATCGCTGGTGCTGGTGTTTATGGCTGTTTACTATCGTCTGCCGGGTATGCTGGCGGATATCGCCCTGGTGGTTTATGCCGTTTTGACCTGGGCTGCCTACACGTTGCTAGGAGTGACGCTGACGCTGCCCGGGATTGCGGGCTTCATCTTAAGTATTGGGATGGCGGTGGATGCCAACGTATTGATCTTTGAGCGCACCCGAGAAGAGCTACGCTCGGGCAAAACCCTATATCGCTCCGTTGAATCAGGCTTTTATCGGGCATTCTCAAGTATTTTGGACAGCAACGTCACTACCCTGATTGCCTGTGCTGCGCTGTTTTGGTTTGGGGCCGGTTTGGTCAGAGGCTTTGCCCTAACCCTGGCGATTGGGGTGTTGATTAGCATGTTCACCGCCCTTACCTGTACTCGGACCCTGCTGTTTTTTATCATCGGGTTTCCCCAGTTTCGTAAGTCCGGCTACTTTTGCCCCAATATTTCCCCTGCTAACCCTCCCCAAGCATCCCAGGTATGAAGTTAAACGTCATCAAACAGCGGTCGCTGTGGTGGTCTATCTCCGGCATTTTGATCTTGGTTGCGATCGCAGCCTCCGCCTTTTCTTGGACCCAATTTAACGCCCCAATTCGCCCCAGCCTCGACTTTATCGGCGGCACCCGGCTCCAGCTAGAGCGGGTCTGTGCGGCCACCGCTGCCTGTGACGGCCCGATTGAGCTGGCTACGGTGCGGGACGTTTTGGCTGAGCAGGGGCTGGAGAATAGCGGCTTGCAGTTGCTTGGCGATGATCAACAGACCCTGTCAATTAAAGCCCGCGATCTCAATGTGGACGAGCGCACTCAGCTAGAGACTGCCCTTGAGGAGGCCCTGGGAGAGTTTGACCCCGATACCGCTCAGATTGATACGGTGGGTCCCACCATCGGTCGGCAGCTCCTCTCCGCAGGGCTACTGGCGCTGATAGTCGCCTTTGCTGGCATCACCGTTTACTTGAGTTTGCGCTTTAAGCTCGACTATGCGGTGCTGGCGCTAGTGGCCCTGGCCCACGATGTGATCATTACCTTTGGACTATTTTCGCTGTTGGGGTTCACGATTGGGTATGAAGCCGACAGTCTTTTCATTGTGGCCCTACTCACCATCGTAGGTTTCTCCGTCAACGATACGGTGATTATTTACGATCGCATCCGCGAAAGTCTGAAACTCAGGCCCAACGACTCAGTGGATGATGTGATTGACGATGCGGTCAATCAAACCCTGACGCGCTCTATCAACACCACTCTGACCACAACTCTGCCACTGTTGGCGATTGTCCTATTTGGGGGGGCAACCCTGAAGTTTTTTGCCCTGGCCCTGATCATTGGCTTCCTATCCGGTGCCTATTCGAGTATCTTTATTGCCAGCACGCTGCTGGCCTGGTGGCGGTCGCGATCGCCGGTTTCGACCGATACGCCGGAGCCGCAGGCGGAGTAGGCGGTTAGAAGTGATGTCTGCTCCCAACCCAGAACCGGCCATCGAAATTCTGCGCCAGCGAGCGCTGCGAAACTGGTGGCGAATTACCGGTGGTCTCTGGCTAACCGTGGGGCTCTGGAGCCTATGGCAGTTACGGGGAGATTTTCAACTGTGGGCTGAGTACTTTACCTGGTCAGCGGTGCGCTATGCCCTGGCCTATAATCGCCCGGCGGCAATCGGCTTGGGCCTCTGTGTCGGTTTGACCGTGGCTCTGCTATACAGCGAGAGTCGCCATATCCTGTGGGGGCTTTCCCCCAGCGAACGCACTCGCCTTGAGGATCAGCTCTCTCAGATTGAAAGGCAGGGGCCGTCTCATCCCTTATGGCGGGTGATTCATCGGGGATAGAGGGTGGTGGGTAGAGGGTGGTGGGAGTAGGGGAGCAGTCCCGTAGGGTGGGTTACGGATTGCCAAGATCTTTTGAAAAAAACGACCACCCTCAACCCACCATCCCGATCGTTACGCAGTCTTAAAGCTTGCTGGCCGCAGCAACATCTAGAAATAGAGCGGCTTGGGAGTGCTTTCGCAAAATCGAAGCGGGGCACTCAGGCGTAATCGGGCCTTGCAGTAGCCGTTTAATAATGGAGGCTTTGTTTTCGCCAAAGGCGACACACACCAGCGACTGAACTGCAAAAATCGCACTCAGGGTGAGGGTGTAAGCATACTGAGGAACCTCGCCCAGGGTCGCAAAGGCCCCACCCTCCACCTGCTGCTGCCGATTTTGCCTGTCCAGTTTGACCAGTTTGACCCAGCGGGCCTCTTGAAACCGGGCTACCGCTGGGTCGTTAAAGGCCAGATGACCGTTGGTGCCAATCCCCAAGAGAGCAACTGCCAAGAGCTGCGATCGCAACAACGTCTCATAGCGCTCACATTCTACAAGCGGTTCTACAGCATCTCCCTGAAGGTAGTGAAACCCATGGAATGGCAAATGTTGCGCAATTCGCTGGTCCAGATAGGCTTGAAAACTAGCGGGATGGCTGGCCCCTAAACCCAGATATTCATCTAAATGAAAGCCGGTTACCTTGGACCAGTCTAGGGCCTGGGGATGGGCTCGGAGGTAGGCGAGCAGCGACCGTTGAGAATTGCCAGTGGCAAAGACAGTAGCCGCTTGAGCTTGGGTGATCAGGGTTTGGCTCAGCTGCTCAACGACTCGGGTCGCAGCCGCTTGGGCCAGGGCGGTTGCGGCATCGTAAACTTTGACCGTCAGGGCATCCGCATCAAAGACTTCAAGAAGTGTCATAACTCGGAGTAAGACTGCAACCGTGCGCTAAGCTTTTTAATCTAGGCTTGCTGATGAGGGATGAAAGTATTTTGAATTCTAAGGGGTGAGTCTTAAATTTTGGGTTCCTCCGCTGAAAACTGAAGACTCAAGATTGAGAACTCAATTTGAGTTTCTCTCCTGAATTCTTCCCAAATCCGTTTCCCAAACATTTCCCACACAATTGTTTTGCCCATGTCCATGTCCAAGGTTAGCTTTCGTCCGCGCCTGCTCTGGTTAATTGGCCTCCTGCTGGTGGGGCTGATCGTATCAGAAACCCTTGTCCATCTGGTGACCGAGTCTTGGTGGTTTGAGACGATTGGCTTTGCTGAGGTGTTTTGGACCCGGCTGCGC
>JBCCRZ010000089.1:0-13760 GCA_039200855.1 Cyanobacteria bacterium P01_D01_bin.44
TGTCAGCCGCTCACTGCGACCCATCCGCAAAATCAATCAGCTGGCGGCCAATGTATCGGCGACCAACCTGGCCGAAACCCATCTCAAGCTTGACAACCCACCGACTGAGGTACGAGAGCTCACTAAAACACTGAACCTGATGTTAGAAAGACTGTCGTCTGCCTGGGAGCAGCAGCGTCGGTTTGTTAGCGATGTGTCCCACGAGCTGCGCACCCCGCTAACGCTAGTGCATGGCTATTTGCAAAGCACCCTGCGACGCTGCAAAACGCTGAGCGATCCCCAGCGAGAGGGGCTCGAAATTGCGGCCTCAGAGGCTGACCGCACCATTCGGCTGTTAGAAGATTTGCTTGACCTGGCCCGCGCCGATGGTGGCCATCTGCGGTTTAATCTGGAGCCAGTGCCCCTCAAAGACTTTGTTTTAGAAGTCGTGGGCATGTGTAACTATGCCAACACCCAGGTCAAGGCAGAGATCCTCACCCCCTATGCCGAGGTCAAGGCCGACAGCAATCGGCTCAAGCAGGTGCTAATCAATCTGCTGGACAATGCGGTGAAATATTCGGAGGCCGATCAGCCCGTCATCATTCGAGTGCGGCAAACCGGGGAATGGGCACATATTGATGTGTGCGATCGCGGTCGCGGCATCCCCATGAACGATGTGACTAAAATTTTTGAGCCCTTTTATCGAGTTGACGAAGATCGCTCGCGGGTGACCGGCGGCACTGGCTTGGGTTTATCAATTGTTAAGACCCTGGTAGAGGGGATGAGAGGTAAACTCAAAGTTCAATCTAAATTGGGAGAAGGCAGTACCTTCACCGTTAGTTTACCGGCCTAGGAGATTTCAAGATGTCGACCCGCATTTTAGTGGTTGAAGACGAAGATAAGCTGGCTAAATTTGTCCAAATGGAGCTGAGCTACGAAGGCTATGAAGTCGCCATCGCAAATGATGGCCTGAGCGGGCTCATGGCAGCCCGGGATCAGGAGCCCGACCTAGTGCTCCTCGACTGGATGATGCCTGGGCTGTCGGGGGTCGAAGTGTGCCGTCGGCTGCGCTCTACCGGAGCCAAAATGCCGATTATTTTGCTCACCGCCAAAGACGATATTGCGGATCGGGTGGCCGGGCTCGATGCTGGGGCCGATGACTATGTGGTCAAACCCTTTAGCATCGAAGAGCTACTGGCTCGGGTCAGGGCTCACCTGCGCCGCAACGACCCCCAAGAGGCTGAGCTATTTCAGTTCGACACCCTCACCCTTAACCGTAAAACCCGAGAGGTGTTTCGAGGAGACCGGGGGATGGAGCTGACCGCCAAGGAGTTTGACCTGCTCGACTATCTGATGGCCCATCCCAAACAGGTGCTGACTCGCGATCAGATTCTTGAGGAAGTCTGGGGTTACGACTTTATGGGCGACTCCAACATTATCGAGGTCTACATTCGCTATCTGCGTCTCAAGCTCGAAGCCGAAGGTGAAAAGCGTTTAATTCAAACCGTGCGAGGCGTTGGCTACGTTTTGCGAGACTAAAGTTTTGCGAGACTAAAAAAGAAGACATTTTTCAAAAAGCCGTTGCTAAGCTATGGAAATGATAGAATTGGCAGCGCTCATCTACCTTATCCAGGGAGAATGTCATTGCTTTTTGACCAATGCTGAGCCGTTTCTAGGCAAGTGATGGCAATGAGGCATGGCCCATGAGCCCTGGCCGTAATTTTGAAAAATCTCGTTCACGGCCTTCACTTCAACAATCTCCGGGGCGATCTTTTCGGCGGGCTAACCGCTGCCGTCGTGGCATTGCCTCTGGCCCTGGCCTTCGGAGTGTCTTCTGGCGCGGGTGCGATCGCAGGACTTTACGGCGCGGTATTCGTCGGCTTTTTTGCAGCCCTTTGCGGCGGTACCCCATCTCAGATTTCGGGCCCGACGGGCCCCATGACTGTGGTGATCACGACCGTCTTTGCCGCGTTAACGACTCAGTTTGGTCAAGATGGGATTGCCATGGCCTTCACCGTGGTCATGCTGGGCGGTCTGTTTCAGATTCTTTTTGGGGTTTTGCGTCTGGGCCAATTTATTACGCTAATGCCCTACACCGTGATCTCGGGCTTTATGTCTGGGATTGGCCTGATTATTATTTTTCTGGAGATCGGTCCACTGCTGGGCTATACAAGCGACAGTGGCGTCGTAGAAGCCATCCGTCAGCTGCCTGATCAGGTCGCTCATCCGATGGGGGCCGCGACGGGCATTGGCATTCTGACCCTGGCGATTGTGTTTGCAGCCCCTCCTAAGCTCAACCGGATTTTGCCAGCACCGTTGCTGGCCCTGGTGGTCTGTACATTAGCCTCCCTGCGTCTCGGGGATGACGCCTTAGAGCGCATCGGGGCGATCCCGGTCGGCCTGCCTCAGTTTTACTGGCCTCAATTTGATCTATCTCAGATCAAAATCATGGTGGGCTATGGACTGATGTTGGCGACCTTGGGGGCAATCGATTCGCTATTGACCTCGCTGGTGGCAGACAATGTCACCCAAACCCAGCATGACTCTGACCGTGAGTTGATTGGCCAGGGCATTGGCAATACCCTAGCGGGCCTGTTTGGGGGGCTCCCAGGCGCAGGCGCAACCATGCGCACCGTGATTAATGTGCGAGCCGGGGGGCAAACCCCGCTCTCTGGGATGATCCATGCCCTGGTGCTGCTAACCATTGTGCTGGGAGCCAGTGGCCTCACCGCTAAGATTCCCCATACTGTTTTGGCGGGGATCTTAATTAAGGTCGGCATTGATATCATCGACTGGGGTTTTCTCAGACGCGCCCATCGGGTTTCGCTCAAAGCCGCTGGCATCATGTATGGGGTGATGTTTTTAACAGTGTTTGTCGATTTGATTACGGCGGTGGCCGTTGGGGTTTTTGTGGCCAACTTGCTGACGATACAAAATCTATCTGACCTGCAAATCAAGTCCCTCAAAACGGTCAGTAGCCCCTTTGACCCCCAGGCAAACCTGAGCGACCTGGAGCAACAACTGATGGCCCAGTCCCGCGATCGCATCCTGCTCTTTAGCCTGAATGGACCGATGAGCTTTGGGGCAGCCAAGGGTATCTCCCGACGCATGGGCATTGTCGGTAAGTACGATGTTCTGATTCTTGACCTGACTGAGGTCCCCATGCTGGGGGTAACGGCGGCCCTGGCGATTGAAAATATGGTCAAAGAAGCCCTGGCCAAACGCCGCACTGTCTTTTTGGTGGGCCTGAATGGGCAAGTCCAAACCCGCCTGGAACGTCTGGGGCTGTTATATCTGCTCAAACCTCACCAGCAAGGCCTGACCCGGCTCGAGGCCCTACAGCAGGCGGTTGATTTGATTGATGATCCGCTGGGTGAGCCAGTCGCGGTGGAGGAAGGGTAATGGGTAATGGGTAATGGGTAATGGGTAATGGGCAGGGGCGTCACGGCGTGCGCCGAATGCAGAACTGGATACTCACCACCCATACCCGTCCAAAATCCAAAATCCAAAATCTAAAATTCGTCAGGCCAATAGCCTTTCCAAAATCTGCTCCGCAATCCGCCGCCCTGCCCCCGGCTCGCCCATGCGCTGGCGACCGTTGTGATAAATCTGAGTAAGGCGCTGTGGATCGCTCAAGAGAGTTTTGAGGGTTGGCCCGACTGCTTGGGGCGCGTTGACTAAAGTGACAGATGGCCCCAGTAGGTGGGTCTGTGTTCTAGCGAAGGTCGGGTTAAACTGGGGCCCCTTGCCTGGTAGCGTGATCGCCGGTTTACCTAAGCCGACAAACTGCTCGGTGGCCGTGCCCGCCATGGCGATCGTCACCTGGGCCTGCTGGACAAAGGCATGAAAGCTCGATTGGCTCAGGGTTAACGTCATCCCTTGACGTTGGTAGCAAGGGTTTTTAGGGGGGTCTTGCCAACCCAGGGTGGCTACCCCCTTTCCCTTTTCCCCTTCCCCCTTCGCCTCCAAAGCATTTAGGTCGGCCTGCCAACCGGCGGTTACCAGCGTCTGTTCCAAGGGTTCGAGATCGAGGTCGGGTGCGATCGCGCTCACAAACTTAACCGAAGTCCCCGCCCAAAGTTGTTGTACGCTATCGAGCGCCTGCACTATCAGCTGCCAGTTTTGATAGGCTTCTGGGCTTCTCGACCCCGGCATCAGCAACACAGTCAGGGGCATCGCGCTGGCTTGTTCTAAAACGTGCCCAAGGGACGGCATGACTAACCCATCCATCATCGGGTTACCGGCTTCAAAGGCAGGGATTGACCATCGGGATAACTGTTTGACCGTCAGCCCATCTCGGGGAAAAACACATCGGCAATGGGAGCGCTGCATCAGCCAGCGCTCCCAGGGAAAATAAATCGAGCCCGATTGGCGAATCAAGCGGTCGCCTATCGCCTGTCCGATCCCCGGACGCTCTGGATAGGCAGCTGACTCGTCGCGCCAGTAATAATCTGATTTGGCGGTGCCTACAAAGCCATAGGGCACGCCGCTGAGCCAGCCAAATAGGAGGGGCACAATATCCCCCACGGCTAAAACTGCCCCAGCATTGGCCGCACCTTTTTCCACCCCTTCTCTCACCCAACGCCGCACGGCTTTAATCTGGGCCACGGTCAAAGAGATCAGCCCACCCTGAACATCGCGCATCAATTGGCGGCGATCCATATAGATAAACCCCCCTGAGGGCATCACCTGGGTTGCCCCCACGACCGGAATAGCGTGCGCCTCATAGCGGTGGCCGTCTCCCACAACTGGCAAAGCTGCTAGGGATACCCCTGGGGCTAAGGCTTGAATGTGCTGGAGAATTTGCAGTGCGATCGCATCTTCCCCATGACCATTGCTAATACAGAGCAACCTTAGCTTCATAAATGCTTACCCCTTCCGCTGCTATTTTTTTCGCTTGCTAAATGCCTCTGCCCCCTTACCTTGCAAGGTTTCGGCTACCCGCCCAACGATTGGAATGGTGGGTCTATTATGATCGTTTTTTCGACAGCCCCTGGTCATCCGCAACCCACCCTACTGCTCCTACCCACCACCCACTACCCACTACCCATTACCCTTCGCCCTTCCCCCTTCGCCTTCTTTTCCAAAATAAACTATGCTAAACCTAAAGAAAATCTAAAGTTTTCATGGATCCTTACCTGCTGCGTCAGCTTTGGTCAGTCATTGAAACGTCTCAGAGTCACGTCATTTTGAGCTTAGATGATAGTGGATTGGTCAATTGGCTGCTTGAGCAGCTGGCCCATACAGCACCCTATGATCCTCGACAAACCTCTGTTCTGAGCGACTATATTCGCTCCAAAACCGCTTTAATTAGAGACATCGTTCAAAACTAGTCGGCGCTGTGGCTCAGCCCGCTTGACCTGGCATTTAAGACTTTGCACTCCTTAATATCTCGCAACAATGTGAGAAAATGTCAATTTGATGACAAAAATGTTTCTAGATGCATTAGAACGTTAATCCAGTGTTATCTGGATCTTTGCGATTTCTCCAGACGCTGGTAGTGTGTTTTGACTTAGGTGTTTTATAAAAGTGCGTGAGGTAACTATGCAAAAGAGGGGCTTATTGACGATGGCGCTAGTGGGCGTTATCGTGCCGCTGGCCGCCTGTGCTGGCGATGTTGAAACAGGGGGTACTGATGCTGGCAATGAGGCGGCGAGTAGTGCGACCGCAGGTGGGAGCCGTCTGCAAACCGTTCTAGATCGAGGGCAGCTGGTCTGCGGTGTCGATGGGGGCATCCCTGGTTTTAGTTTCGTTGATGATAGCGGTACTTATTCTGGTCTTGACGTAGATGTCTGTAAAGCCGTCGCCGCCGCCCTGTTTGATGATCCAGAGGCCGTTGAATATCGTCGTCTAGACTCCACCGAGCGTTTCGAGGCCCTCAAGGGCGGAGAAGTTGACATGCTCTCCCGTAATACCACCTGGACGATCAGTCGCGATACCTCAGTGGGTATGGAGTTTGCGCCGACCACCTTCTTTGATGGTCAAGGCATGTTGGTGCGCACCGATGCCGGTATTGCTGAGCTGACCGATTTTGAGGGCAAGTCGGTCTGTGTTGAGACTGGTACCACGACCGAGTTAAACCTGACCGACCAAATGCGTCAGAACGGCGTTACCTTTGAGCCGGTGGTCTTCCAGGACGCCGATGCGGCCTATGCCGCCTACGAAGAAGGTCGTTGTGAAGGCATGACCTCTGATAAGTCTCAGCTGGTGGCTCGCCGGAGCACCCTATCTAACCCAGACGAGCACACGCTGCTAGAAGTCACCATGTCTAAAGAGCCCCTAGGGCCGGTGACCATCAACAACGACTCAGCTTGGTTTGATGCGGTCAAATGGGTCACCTATGCCCTGATTCAGGCTGAAGAATTTGGCCTGACGGCTGACAACATTGAGTCCACTGCTGGCGGCAGCGAAGATCCCAATATCCTGCGATTTGTTGGGGCAGAGGGTACCCTGGGCTCAGACATGGGTCTGCCCAACGACTTTGCACTGCGAGCGATTAAGCATGTCGGTAACTACGGCGAGATCTACGATCGAAACGTCGGGCAAGACTCCGAATTTGCCCTCGAGCGGGGTCAAAACGCACTTTGGACCGAAGGGGGCCTAATGTACGCGCCTCCTTTCCGCTAAGCGACCCGCCAGTTAAGCGGCCCGCTGGTTAAAATCAGCGAACCTTTCGTCGGGGCGCGGTGACTCTCACCGCGCCTCTGCTTTTTATTTAGCGTTATCAAGTTTTATCCAGGGACAAAACTGGGTGGCTGTAGCTAATCACACTGTACTGCACCGCGATTTCTAGTACGTTTGCTAAGAACTTTAACGCCCCCCGGCATAAAGCTGATGGGTCGCTCCCCTGGGGGTTTATGATGTCTTTCAATAGCCATACGGGAACAACATAGGATCTAATGGCCAGTACAGGTATAAGTCAAGTTTCAGGCGTCAAAGCGCTTTTGCGGGACGAGCGGTTTTGGAAAGTCGCCTTTCAAGTCATTGTGGCGGTTGGAGTTGTTTTTGCTTTCAGCTATCTGGCAGGCAATCTCAATGCCAATATGTCCCAGCGAGGCACCCGATTTGGGTTCAGTTTTTTGACAAATCCGGCGGGGTTTGGCATTGGTGAGGGGCTGCTCGACTACCGTTCTCAGGATACCTACACCAAAGCTATTCAATCTGGGATTGTGAATTCCCTGCGGGTGATGACTGTCGGGATTGTGCTAGCCACGCTGGTCGGTATCACGGCGGGGGTAGCCAGTTTCTCAGATAACTGGCTGGTTTACAAAATCAGCCGCGCCTATGTCGGTCTAATTCGCAATATCCCGTTGTTGTTGCAGCTGTTTTTCTGGTACCTGGCGGTCTTTTTTAGTCTGCCCGAGGCGGCCAATCAGATTGTTTTACCCGGCGGGGAGCTGAGCTGGGTGGTCATGAACAAAAAGGGGATTTTTATCCCAGGCCCCGCTTTTACCGGCGAGCTTTGGACCGGGATTCTTTTACTCGCCCTGGCGCTACTGCTGGTAGGGCTGTTGTTGAGTTCGATCAAGACGATTCGCAGCGGGTTTAATCGGTCTGACATTGGCTCCATCCTCAAGTATGGGCTAGGTTTGGTGACGGTCCCGATTGTGGTGGTGTTTGAGTACTTTCTGCTGTTTAACTCGGGGACGACCAAACGCCTGTATTTCAAGGGGGCTGTGTTATCTCTGTTGTCTAGCCCCCAGGGGATTGCGCTGTTGGTGATAATCGTTTCAATTGTGCCGCTGGTGCTGTTGTTTCGCTGGCGCACCCGCGCCATTGTTGAGCAGGGGCAAACAGGGCAAACCCAGCTGATTGCGATCGCGGCCCTTATCCTCGCTGATATTGCCATCATTCTGTTTGCGTTTGGTTGGAATACTCCTGAAACCCTTGAGAATGGAGGGCTCACTGGGGGTCTTAGACTCTCTCTAGAGTATGCCGCGATTGTCTCTGGCTTAACGTTTTACACAGGTGCATTTATTGCTGAGATTGTCCGTGCCGGGATTCAATCCGTGTCTCAGGGGCAGTGGGAGGCAGCTCGTTCGCTGGGGCTGAGTTCGGGGTTAGCGATGCGCATGGTGGTCTTTCCCCAGGCGCTACGAGTGATTATCCCGCCCCTCAACAGCGAGTTTATGAACCTGGCTAAAAACTCTAGTCTGGCCCTGGCGGTGGGTTACCCCGACCTATATTCGGTGGCCACCACGACGTTTAACCAGACAGGGAAGCCGGTCGAGGTCTTTATGATCATGATGGCCACTTACTTGATTATCAATCTGCTCATCTCGATTAATATGAATCAGCTCAACAGCGCCGTTCAACTTAAGGAGCGGTAAGCCATGACCACTGCAAGTCCTCGTTCTCCCTTAGAAGGCACCCAACTGCCCCCCGTCATCCAGATGGGGCCTATAGCCTGGCTCAAAAAACATCTGTTTAACACCTGGTACAATTCGCTGCTGACGGTTATCTTGCTGGCTGCATTTGTCTTGATTGGCTGGGGACTCGTGAACTGGGCCTTGAATCTAGCTGAGTGGGCGGTTATCCAAAACACCCTGCCGCTATTTTTGTCTGGGCTGTACCCAGCCGCCAGACGATGGCGGATTTGGGTCATGTTAGGGGTGGTTATTTCGATGGCAGGCCTCAGCTGGGGCATTCTCGGCAGAAATATGCCGTCCCTCTTGGGGCGCAACGTCCTGATTGGGTTAGGGGTGATCTGCGCATCGGCGATCATTGTGCCGCTGACCCGTACCAGCAGCCCAATTTTGATTGGCATGGTAGCCCTGCTCTGCGCCATGGCCTTCTTGGGGCAACAGCTGGGGCGTCGCTATCCCAGTATGGGCAAGTCGATTTCAGCTGGTTGGCTGGTCTCTTACTTCATCATTCTATGGCTGCTTGGTGGGGGAGACCTGCGCCAGAGCATGCTGTTTTCGGTTGTGGCTTTAGCGGTGTCTGCCTTGGTTGGCTGGCAGCTATCTAGCCGGCTGAGTTTTTCACAACAGATCTGGCAAAGTTCGCCGCTGTTGGGTCGGCTGATTTTGACCAGCTGGTTTGCTGCCGTCGGCGGTTGTATTGTGCTGTGGCTGCATTTCGGGGTCGGTTTTCGGTTGCTGCCATTGTTTCTTGTTTTGGTCACCCTGGCGGCAGCGTTAGTGGGCGCGGCAGTCGGGTGGCTGCTAGCCAGCCCGTCACTGCTAGATGTCATCGAGAAGGTCACGTTATTTGTGGCCGGGTTTGCTGCCACCTACACGGTGGTCCGACTGATTTCAGGGGCTGTGGGGTTTGACATCAGCCTGCGGTCGGTGTCTACGAGCGACTGGGGTGGCCTAACCCTGACGCTGCTGTTGGCCATCAGCGGCATTGCCCTGTGCTTTCCGATTGGGGTGATTATGGCGTTGGGGCGACGCAGCGACCTGCCCGTGGTCAAGGGCCTCTCGATCGGTTATATCGAGCTGATTCGCGGGGTGCCGCTGATCTCGATTTTGTTTATGGGCCAGGTGATGATTCCGATGTTTTTGCCCGAGGGGGTTCGACCCGACCGGATCGCTCGCGCCATCATCGGTCTGACCATCTTTAGCTCAGCCTACCTGGCCGAAAACGTGCGGGCGGGCTTGCAGGCTGTGCCTAAAGGTCAGTACGAAGCGGCTGCCTCCATGGGCCTTAACAAGCCACTGACCCTCAGTCTGATTGTTTTGCCCCAGGCCCTAAAGACGGCCATTCCTGCTATTGTGGGCCAGTTTATCAGTCTCTTCCAAGACACCACGCTGCTGGGCATCGTGGGCTTGGTAGAGCTGATGGGTATCAGCCAAAGCATCTTGGCAAACCCCAAGTATCTAGGCAATCACTCAGAGGTCTATCTGTTTGTCGCCGTTCTTTATTGGGTATTTTGCTACGCCATGTCCCTGGGCAGTCGCAAGATAGAACAACAGCTCAATACGGATCATCGATGATCTAATTCATCAATGAATTAGAAAGGTGGGCAATGCCCACCCTACCTCTCTGCCCGTTCCCACCCATTACCTTTGCCTTTCGCCCTGCCCCCTTCGCCTTACCCACTACCCACTACCCATTACCCACTGCCTATTAAGTCCCGTGTAGTTAAACCCAATCTACCCTGACAAAACTGCCACAATACTCTTAGAGGAGCTTGCCACTAAAAGGCCTGAACTTACGACTATGACCCAGATGCAAACTGACAAACCCATGAATGGCTCAACGTCTTCGGAAGCGGTTATCGTTGCCAGCAATGTTGAAAAGTGGTATGATAATGGATTTCACGTCTTACAAGGCGTCAGCATGAATGTCTACAAGGGTGAAGTGGTGGTCGTGATGGGGCCTTCTGGTTCGGGTAAATCAACGTTTATTCGCACCTTCAATGCCCTAGAGCCTTATCAAAAAGGCAGTATCGAGATCGACGGCATCAAGATTGCCCACGACCTCAAAAATATTGAAGCCATCCGTCGCGAGGTGGGCATGGTATTTCAGCAGTTCAACCTGTTTCCCCACCTGACGGTGTTGCAAAACGTCACCCTCGCCCCGATCTGGGTGCGTCATAAGAAAAAACGCGAGGCCGAAGAAGTCGCCATGCAGCTGCTGGAGCGTGTCGGCATCCTAGAACAGGCTCAGAAATTCCCCGGTCAGCTATCCGGGGGGCAACAGCAGCGGGTTGCGATCGCACGCTCCCTGGCGATGCAGCCCAAAGTGATGCTGTTTGACGAGCCCACCTCAGCCCTTGACCCCGAGATGGTGCGAGAGGTGCTCGATGTCATGCGCCAGCTGGCCAGCGAGGGCATGACCATGGTCTGTGTCACCCACGAAGTCGGGTTTGCCCGTGAGGTAGCTGACCGGGTGGTACTGATGGACGCAGGCGTCCTGGTTGAGGAAAATACGCCGGATGCATTTTTCAATAATCCCCAGGAAGAACGGTCACAGAAATTTTTATCGCAGATTTTGTAGGGTGTTTTGTGGCAGGTTGGGCTTTATGTGCCGCAGGGGATGGGCCTGTTTTGTGGCAGGTTGGGCTTTATGTGCCGCAGGGGATGGGCCTGCTTTTTGCCTAAGTTAGAATACAGGAACCCTAATCTGGCACTATAACGGGGGTGTAAGCCTGTGACCCTTTCTAAGCCTCAACCAGCCCTATCGCTCCCAGACCATCGGCAGCTACCCGAGTCCGACGGGACTTTTGTGAAAAATTTCCAAGAACACCCTCAGAGTCTACTACTTACCAGCTCCATTCGCCCTGTCCTGGATGCCCTACACCCAGACGGTCAGTATGCCATTGGGCAAGACTGTGGCATCTACTGGCGATTTACAGAGCCACCCGAGCGGGGAGCCGAAGCCCCCGACTGGTTTTATGTGCCCAACGTGCCGCCTCTATTGAATGGCGAACGCCGACGCTCGTACGTTATGTGGAATGAGGTGATCGCACCGCTGATCGCCATCGAATTTTTCTCTGGAGATGGCAGCGAGGAACGCGATAAAACGCCACCGTTTGTGGGCGATGGTGTCAAAGCGGGCAAATTTTGGGTCTATGAACAAGCCATTCGCATTCCCTTTTATGTGATCTATGAGGTTGAAAAAGCCGCTGTCGAAGTTTACGAACTGGTCACCACCCACTACCGAAAGTGCGAACCTAACGAGCGAGGTCGCTATCCGATTCCTCCCCTCGGAATAGAGCTGGGTATCTGGCAAGGAGAGTATATGAATCAACCGCTGCCCTGGCTGAGACTATGGAACAGCCAAGGAGAGCTACTGCCCACAGGCGATGAGCGGGCCGAGCAGGAGAAACAGCGAGCCGATCGCCTCGCGGCAAAACTGCGAGAGCTGGGCATTGACCCAAACCAGGTTTAACTGTCGAGACCGCGATATAGCGCTGAGATCGAAAATTCCAGACCAATGCTTTTTAAGCTGACCTGTTCACCTGATTCATAAATAACCGCTTCCCAGGTGTTCGTGGATAGACGACGGCGACATTCCACGTGCTGGAGAACGCGATGCGGTCATGGTTATCGGTGCTGCCCGCCATCGCATAGACCAAGCCAAATCGATATTCATGGCGGATGGGGCTTTGTCGTTCGATGTCGAGATAGTCTTTAGGGCTGATGTAATGCGGGATAGCAATCATGATGGCTCGGGTGCGCTTCCATAGAGCTTATTGTAGCGACGAGGTAGGCAGGCATGGCTAAGTCCCCGACGTTAGCAGGATGCGCTCATCTGTCTGGGGCCAGATCAAATACCACTGCTCGGGGCTATCTTTTGAGACAGCGGGTGCTTGCTCAATATAAATTTCAAACACGCTGCTGTCTTTGACCTGACGGCCCGGTAATTTCATCGTAGCCTGGTAGGTACCCCGGACTCGATAGCGGTGATCGTCTTCGAGGGTTTCACGGGTGTCTACTGTGATCTGGCTAAGTTTAAAGTTAGGCGTGTGAGGCGTTTTAGGAGCCAGCTGTTTAATCAGAGCCTGCTGGGTTTGGGCGAGTTGGGTTGCGATCGCACGCTCCACAACCCCTTGAGGTGGGACTTTTGCCAGGACCTGACAGGCAGATAGGCAGATCGTAAGGCTAATGACCAACAGTGTTCTAAAAGCACGAGGGAACGACATAAAGAATTTTAGATTTTAGATTTTGGATTTTGGAATTGCTTTCACTCTAAAATCTAAAATCCAAAATCCAAAATTGATTGGTTCATTCTTTCAAACTGCGGGGATCTAGGGCATCTCTGAGGCCATCTCCGAGCAAATTAAAGCAAAGAATTGTGGTGACAATTAAAAACGTTGGGGGCCAGATCAGCCAGGGATGGAGCACTAGCACCGAGGCATTCAAAGCCGAGGACAGCATATTGCCCCAGGACGGGTCCGGCTGCTGAATGCCCAGGCCAATCAGACTTAAAACCGCCTCAGCCACAATATAGCCGGGTACCGCCAGGGTGGCTGAGATAATTACATAGGTCGCTGTCTGAGGCAAAATGTGACGCAGAATAATGTGCATCGAGCGGCCCCCCATCGATTGACTGGCCTGAACAAAGGTACGCTCCTTTAAGGAGAGCACTTCGCCGCGAATGATCCGAGCCAGACCTGCCCACCCCACAAACGACAGCATTAAGGTGATGCCCAAAAACTTTTGGGTGCTGCTAATCTCTGCGGGGAGGGCCGGGGCCAGGGCGATCAGCAAATAAATCGACGGAATCGTCATGATTACCTCGACCAGCCGCATCAGCACAGAGTCAATTGCGCCGCCAAAGTAGCCGGAGATACCGCCTACGAGCAGCCCCAGGGGAAAGGAAATAGAAACAGCTAGAAGGCCAACAAATAGGCTAATGCGACCACCGTGGATGAGACGACTGAGCTGATCGCGAGCGGCCTCATCAGTGCCCAATAGGTTCCACCGGCCCTCGCCAACGGTGCCAAACAAATGACGATTGCCCGGAATCCCTGGAAATATCTGGATGCTTTCCCCTAGTTCGAGCCCTTCGTCAAAGGAAAGCTGCTGGATCACCGGCAGCTCAAGCTTAAATAATCGGTACTCTGCCCCCCTGGGCAACAATCGAATCGGAGAAGGTTGGCTAAAGTCGACTTTGATCACGCGACCGCCAGTCTCAATATCAACCGGGCCTTGGGTAACGGGGTACACATGGGGCCCCATAAACTGGCCGGTTTCCTGATTACGCCAGTAGATGGGGGTGGGGGGCAGCAATGAGCCGTTAAACTGTCGGTCTAACGGGCCATAGGGCGCTGCAAACTCTGCAAAGATCACCGTGATATAAAACAGGAGCAATACCGTTGCCCCAAA
>JBCCRZ010000090.1:0-13723 GCA_039200855.1 Cyanobacteria bacterium P01_D01_bin.44
AAAAGTCGATTATCAAATCTGGTGTGGGCCCGCAATGGGAGCCTTTAATGCCTGGGTCGAGGGATCCTATCTGGCCGATCTAGGCAATCGCAGGGTGGTTGATGTTGCCCACCACATCATTACCGGAGCCGCGTTCTTGAGCAGGATTCAAACCCTCAAAATGCAAGGGTTGCATCTGTCACCCCAGGTCAGCCAGTACCCCCTGTTGCCGCTTCATTCTGTTGAGCAAACAGCTATTCCTGCGTGATTTCCTATCTATTTGTTCGTGTTTATTGAAACTGAAGGAGCCCCCAACTAAGATGAGTCAACCTGATTCTGTCCCTAAGAGTGCCCTGACATTAGAGGGTGACCCCTCAGCTAAAATTCAGAACTGGCTGGTGTCTCGCATCGCCGAGAAATTAACCCTGGAACCTGACCAGATAGATACCCAGGTGCCTTTAGACACCTATGGATTAAATTCAGCCCAGGCGTTGAGTTTGATCAGTGAAGGTGAGACATACCTTGGCTTTGAAATATCCCCCATGCTGCTATGGCACTATCCGACCATTGAGGCACTGTCGCAGCGTTTAGCAGAAGAGGCTGAGGACCCAGATTTAGAAGCCTTTGAAATCTAGGGACGTTTGAAATTTAGAGATTTGACTAAGGGCACATGTGAGGAATCAGGAGCCAAACCTATGAACACCCTCGAACTCATCGAAAACCTTACCCAAAAAGGGGTTACGTTTTTGGTCAGTGAGAATACCCTTAATATCCGTGCCCCCAAAGGGATTGTGACGCCTGAAATTCGCACAATGCTCACCCGGCACAAACCAGCAATATTAACATTGCTTCAAGAAAAACCCCTGACCCACCCCCATGAGAAACCAGGGACCTGTCAGCAGCCATACCACGCACTGAGCCTCACAACACTGGGTCGCTTGATTGGGGGGGGGCACAGATCGCCTACTATTGATCCGACCGCGATGGCTCAAGCCCTGGTAGTTGCCTTTAGACCCCTACCCCCAGGCTATAAAAATGAAACCATTCGACAGTTTCGAGCTGAGCTACAGGCAAAGCTAGAGGGCTACGGTGTCAGGGTAGAGCCCTGGGGACAAGCCACCAAGCCATTCCACTACAGCCTAAAAATCCCACCTTTTAATTGGAAGATTCATCTCAAAACAAACGTGGTGAGATCTCGCATCAATGCAGTTATTGATGTTGAAAGACCGGCTTCTGTGCGCAGGACGGCTGAAAACTGGTTTGCGGAAAAGATCTATCAACTCTACGTGCGCTTCTTTCACAAAGGGAACCGGACTTCCATTCCTAGAATTGTCGGTCTAATTGGCTGGGCAGAAGATCATGTCGCTAAATACATTGAGAACCCAACCGATACCCAGGTAATTACGCTAACAGAGGTTGATCGTGAGTTTATCAACCCCGATCTTCACTATCGAGACAAGATTACCCTGGGCTTAAATACTCTGATTAGAACCTTTTCTGAGCTGGTGATCGGAGTCTCTGAGGACTGCATTTCGATTTTGAACATGAATCTTTCTGATTCAAAATTCGCCCGAGATGAGATCGATCGGTTTGTTCTGAAGTCTCTGATTCCCAAGGTTTTTGTGCCCATTGCCCCTTTGCTGATCGATCAGTTTGAAGTGGGCGATTATAACCCCCGTGGCTCTAAATTTGCTGACCAGTTGGTGAGTCTGGGGCGCGAATTGGCTTCCACCGGGCTCCTCCCGCCTGGGTTTAAGCTAAGTCAGGTGATTCAACGCCAGTCTCATCGTGATATTGTCGATATTGTGGTGAATGGCAGAACCGGGGTCTCATATGGCTTCATTGCCTATATTGAGCCGCCGATTTATGTGGGCGAGCCTGAAATCACAGGGGCTGAATGGGCGAGCTTGCAGCCAATTGATTTCTTGAGCGACCTTGAGGTGCGTCAAAATGCTGCCGGCAGACGATATGTTCGGCTCCAAACGACGGCGGGGGAGAACTTTAAGCAAATCCCAGATATTTGGCTGGTCAGCTCCCGATCGGGTTCAAATAAAACCGATCTGAAGTGCGATCGCGATGTTCTCCGAGTGGGCTTAAAGCAGGGGCTATTGCTGCAACTTCCCCAGGATACCGCCGCCATCGCCACCGATATCAAACCTTCCTATGACATCTATGTCATGGTTGCGATCGCCCTGGCAGCGGCCATTTATACCCCAGATCTGGTCAAACAGGGCGCACCCATTGTGCATTTCCATGGGTATCCGTCCGCCAACTGGTTTCAATCAGGTGAGCACTTCATCGGGGTTGATAACCCTTCCGTGCCTTGTGGCACCTATGAATCAGGCGTATTTAACTTCCTGGGCATTAGTCGGCTAGCCGAGCAAAACCCCAGCGAGATCTCTTTAATCAGCCTGATTGAACCCGATCATGGCACAAATATCATCGCAGCTAATCCGCAATACCTGATTGACAGACTCAAGCAAGGCTGTCATCAGGGTCATATTGAACTGGGTGGCAAGCATTTTGCATCTTTGCGCTCTGCATGGACAGCAAAAAACCCCTCGGAAACCACGCCTGTGGTTTCTGCCAGTTGATAAATGACGATAACCAGGGGCCTCAGATTATGGAACTGAACGGGAAGAAACTGCTCATCACCGGTATCGCTGGTTTTATTGGACGGCGGATGGCTGAGCTTGCCCTCGATCGAGGAATGATTGTTCGAGGGTTGCAGCGCTCCCAATCAAAAGCCCAACAAATTGAGCAGTTAGGGATCGATGTGGTAGTCGGGAGTGTGACCGATCCAGCCGCCTGCCGAGCCGCCTGTGCTGGAGTCGATATTGTCTTACATACCGCCGCACTGGCGAAGGAACAGGGCTCATTACCAGACTTTCGAGCAGTGAATGTGGAGGGAACTGCTGCGGTTGCCACCGCCGCTAAAGCAGCCGGGGTTAAAACATTTGTCCATCTCTCAAGTGTGATGGTTTACGGCTTCAGCTACGCTGACCAGATTACAGAGACAGGCCCTCTGCGGGGTGACAATAATCCGTATTGCCAAACCAAAATCGAAGGTGAACAAGTGCTTCTGGCCCTCAACTCACCCCCTGAGTTTGGCATTATTATCATTCGCCCCGGCGATGTATATGGCCCAGGTAGTATTCCCTGGGTCATTCGCCCCGTGGTGCTGATGCGAAAGAGAATGTTTATCCTTGCCAATAGTGGCAGGGGCGTCATGAATCACGTCTATATTGACAATCTGATTGAAGCCATCTTTTTGGCCATTGAGCATAAGCCCTACGGCCAAGCCTTTAACATCACCGACGGACAGGAAACCTCCTGGAAAGATTACTTTACCCGACTCGCTGAGATCGAAGGTATTCACCTTCCTTTCTCGTTACCCGCCAGCAGTCTCAAGGCTTTGATTCGTTTGCACGGCCTGACCCAAACCGTGCTTGGTCAAACACGGGATCCCCTCCCGGGCACCATTGATTTTGTCACTCGCCCCCATGCTTACTCAATTAACAAAGCAAAAACAGAACTGGCTTACCAGCCCCGAATAAGTCTTGAAGAGGGCATGAAACTGACAAAAGACTGGCTGCACAAAACTGATCTCGAAAGTTGTATCTAAAAGTTGTGTAAAAGAAAGAGGTTTAACCCATGAACGCATTGGCCATTTCTATCTTTTTTATCTTGATAGGGTTAGTCATTTTCCAGACATTGCCAGCCCTGGCGTTTGGGTGGTCGTTGCGCTCATCCAACCTACCCAAGCCCCTAGATGATCATTTGCCCAAAACGGCTATCCTCCTGAGTGTACGGGGGGCTGATCCTGTCTTAAGTGACTGCATCCGCGCACTACTCGCACAAAATTATCCCAAATTCACCTTAAAGATCATCGTCGATAGCTATGAAGATCCTGCCTGGCAACAGGTGAATGATCTCATTCAACAGTTGGGCACCACCCAGGTCCAAGTGAGTCTGTTGAGACTTCGACATGATACCTGTAGCCTCAAAGGTAGCTCACTTGTACAGGCGATTACTGAGCTAGATGACACCTACGGCGCTGTTGCGCTAGTGGATTCTGATGTAGTTGTCTACCCCAGTTGGTTAAGAGAACTGGTCAGCCCGCTCTCAGACGAGCGAGTCGGGGTCACCACTGGAAATCGCTGGTGCCCCCAAACCAATCGATGGGGGTCTCTCGTTCGATACCATTGGAACGCTGCCTGTGCGGTCACTATGTATATCAACCAGGTGCCCTGGGGCGGCTCTATGGCCATTAAGCTCCCGGTCCTGAGGCAGTCTCGTTTACTGACAACCTGGACTCAAAGCATTTCCATTGATGCACCCGTTACTCAGGCGATGCGAGAACTCGGGCTGACGGTGAAATTTGTGCCAACCGTCATGATGATCAATCGGGAAGAATGTGACCTCGGTAAGTGCATGCGCTGGTTGAAACGTCAGTTCCTTAATTCATGGCTTTATATGTCTCAGCGTTCTCTGGTGATCATCGAAACGTTTGTACCACCAGCCTTGCTATTTCTAGCCATCATCCTGAGTATTATCTCGCTAGCGATGGGTCAGCTTGGCGTTGCCATCTGGGCTTTTGGCAGCGTGGTGAGTTACCTGTTAGCAACCAGCTTAATTGTCATGTTTCTCGAGCAAAGTGTCCAACAAATTGTACAGAAGCGCGGCGAAGTGCCCGTTCGATTTTCGATCTTGGGCCTGATTAAAATTGTTCTTGCCATCCCCTTAACCCACTTAGTGTCTGCTCGCATGATGGCCTCAGCGATGTTGACTCACAGTGTTGAATGGCGTGGGGTCACCTACCAGATTCAAGGCCCCTGGGATATCCGATTGAGCCAGTATCGCCCCTATACCTCAACCGATCAACCGGCTCAACCCAACACCTCTATTCTTTAGTCTTCAACCTCCAAGAGATAGCGAGATGAACCTTATTCGTTTGCTGATGCAGTACTCATCCCAAACCCTCATTTTTGCCGTCGTGACAGGTATTTTAAGCGGGGGAAGTGCGGCGGGTTTGATTGCACTGATTAATCTGGTCTTAGAGCAGAACGTTTGGTCAGTTGAGACTTTGGCATGGATGTTTGCGGGGTTATGTCTGCTGAGGCTAGTTACCAACTTTGCATCCCAAGTACTGCTAGTGCATCTCTCACAGACAGCCGTTTTTGATCTCAGATTGGGCTTGAGTAAGCGTATTCTGGCTGCCCCTTTGCGACACCTGGAAACAATTGGGGCTCATCGTCTCTTGGCAACCCTGACCGGAGACATCCAATCCATTTCTGATACAGCCTTTATTTTGCCCTTTGTATTTGTAAATATAGCTATCTTGTTGGGGTGTCAAATCTATCTCTTGTGGCTATCTCCTATGGTCTTTCTAATTGCTACAGGGTTCTTATTTTTAGGGGCGGTTAGCTATCAGATGCCAACTGTCAAAGCTTTTTCATTGCTCAAGCAAGCCCGCGATCAAGAAGATAAGTTGCTTAACCATTTTCGGGCCATTATCTTAGGGTCTAAAGAACTTAAGCTAAATAGCCATCGTCGCCATGAATTTTTCTCAGAAGATTTGAGGCCTGCGGCGCTATCTTATCGAAGCAAAAGTGTTTTAGGGAATACAGTATTTGCTGCTGCCGCTAGTTGGGGACAGACACTTTTTTTCATCTGTATTGGTTTACTACTATTTGCCCTACCTGCTGTCAAAACAATTGATGCTGCTGTGCTCTCAGGGTATACGCTGACAATCATTTATGTGATGACTCCTCTGGAGTATATCGCCCGAATGATGCCCCCTCTTAGCAAAGCCACTGTGGCCCTCAAAAAGATAGAATCTTTAGGGCTTGATCTCCCTCCTGAGTTAGCTCAAACCAATAGCAAAACCCGCATCTTTAAACACGCCTGGCATTCTCTGAGATTATCAAACGTTACCCACACCTATTATCAAGAGAAAGCAGACGATCAGTTTACCCTAGGACCCATTGAGCTAACATTTTATCCGGGGGAGCTGGTTTTTATTCTGGGTGGGAATGGTAGCGGAAAATCTACCCTAGCAAAACTGATTGCGGGTCTTTATACCCCCGAAACAGGTCAGATATACTTAGGCGATGATCTTATCCAGCCTCACAACCAAGAATGGTATCGTCAGCAATTTTCAGCCGTCTTCTCTGACTTTTACCTCTTTGAGCGATGCTTGGGCATTGATCCTCAGCAAACTGATCCTCAGCAAACCTCAGCCAAGGTTAAAGACTATCTCCAAAGGCTCCAGCTAGATCACAAGGTTGAGGTCATTGAGAATAGACTCTCAACCACAGCTCTCTCTCAGGGTCAACGTAAGCGGCTTGCCCTGCTGGCAGCTTACTTGGAAGACCGTCCCATATATTTGTTTGATGAATGGGCCTCTGATCAAGATCCTGTTTTCAAGAAAATTTTTTATACCCAGATTTTGCCAGAACTCAAACGACGCGGGAAGGCTGTTTTGGTTATCACCCATGACGATCAATACTTTGATCTGGCCGATCGAATCGTCAAATTAGAGTACGGCCAGCTTGTTCATGAACATCATTATTTATCAACCGCCATCAAGTCCTGATATCAAAACCTGGTTGCGTTGCGATCGCACCCCTTTCTGAGCGTCTTTATTCATTGAATGCATCCCCTATGGCAAGCCTCCAAACCGCACAAACTGCCCCTGAGCAACCCACGTATAACCCTGCCAGTGAAACTGATAGGATCTTGGGTATTCTCGAGCTTTATAACAACCATGCCAAGTATATTCGTGCCCTATCTCACGTCACCTCGCAGCCCTATATTCAGCCGACCCTCACTATGTCCTTTCTAGGCAACCTAGGTCGATTTGGCAATCAAATCTTCCAATATGCCTTTTTAAGGATTTGTGCAAAGAACGCGGGGGCCAAGGTAGAGTGCTCTCCCTGGATTGGTCAGATTCTCTTTGATCATACCGATGCCCCCGTCTCCAAGCGGCTCCCGCCTGCTATCGAATATCGAGAGATTGGGCGAGACCGACGCATCGGTGAGAGCTTCTTTGACTATATCCCAGAATATATCCCCTACATTGAGAAAGTTTCGGGAGCTCCTTGCTCGCGGGTCGATTCAAACTTTTTAGAATCTGGATTGATGAATGTTGACCTGTGGGGCTTTTTTCAGTTTCACACCCGCTATTTACGTCCTTATAAAGCCTATTTTCGTGACCTGTTTCAACCTGTAAGCGATTTAAGCGGCTCCCTGGAGAGAAGTTTAAACCTGCTCCGCGCTAATGGCAAAACCATTGTGGGGGTCCATGTGCGACGGGGTGAATATTTAACCTTCCCACAACCCCGATATGCGCTACCGGTCCCCTCGCAGTGGTATTGCCATTGGCTGGCAAACCTCTGGCCCACCCTTGACAATCCAGTTCTCTTTCTTTGTAGTGATGACATCAATAGTGTACTGCCTGACTTTGAAGCATTTTCTCCGATTACGCTAAAGGATTTAGACGTGCAGTTACCCGCTCGCTTTCGTGATCTTAAGCTGGCTTTTTATGCTGATTTCTTTATGCTGAGCCATTGTGATGTAGTCGCAACGAGTAATAGCACGTTTGGATTTGCGGCCTGTATGCTCAATAAACAAGGCACACACTTTGTGCGTCCAGATTGGAACGCCGATGAAAAATTTGTCCGCTTCGATCCCTGGGATAGCACCCCTCTGCTTTATATCCAGGATGAGGGGGCTCGATTTTCTAAGCGATTGAGAGATATTGCACGGGTTGCTTATGTCAACAATGGCATTTGGGGTGCGCTCAAAAGTGTTTTTCTCTATGCTCCTCTGGGTTACGCAAAGCTGTCCGGCTTGCGTTTTTTCTTGGCCTATAAAACCAATGGCATCCGAGGCATCCTCAAAACCAGTTTATCTCCTTTAGGCATCAGCCTACCCTGGCAAAACCAACATAAAAAGCTGTAAACCCCTGCCATAAAACTCTTTAGAAGGGAATGTTTGTATAGCTACTTTGTCATCAAGTAGCTTCGCGTATCTGTTTGAAATAAGTCAGTGTCTACCTAAATACAAATCAATACGAGTTAGAGCAACATGAGTGAAAAAATCGCGATCGTCATCACTTCAATCGCATCCCCTAGTAATCAGGTGCTCAGAGAAATTGCCCAAGAAAGCCAACGCAGAAATCATCAATTTATTGTGATTGGTGACGTGCCAAGCCCACACGAGTTTCAGCTTGAAGGGTGTGATTTTTATAGTCTTGAACGTCAGCTACAGCTAGATCTCCAATTCCCCAAGATTTGTCCAAAAAGACACTATGCCCGCAAAAATATAGGCTATCTCATTGCCATTCGGGATGGGGCCTCTCTCATTTTAGAAACAGATGATGACAATATTCCCTATGATAGTTTTTGGAAATATCGAGATCGCCAGCAAAGCGTACCAACACTTTCTGGCTTGGGCTGGGTAAATGCTTATGGTTACTTTACAGGGTCTAATATCTGGCCCCGTGGGTTTCCGCTACAAGCCCTGACCTCATCGCTGGGTCCAACCTGGGATCAGATTAAGATAAGAGATGTCGATAGTCCAATTCAGCAAGGATTGGCTGATGAGAATCCGGATGTTGACGCGATTTACCGTCTGACTCTGCCCTTACCCCAAGTATTTAGATCAGACCGGCGAATTGCACTGTCGACGAACGCCTGGTGCCCGTTTAATAGTCAGAATACGGCCTGGTGGCAGGATGCCTATCCATTGTTATATTTACCTGCCTACTGCTCGTTTCGAATGACCGATATCTGGCGCAGCTTTGTTGCCCAGCGGATAGCCTGGCTGAATGGCTGGTCGATTCTCTTCCATGAACCCACTGTTTGGCAGGAACGAAATCAGCATAACTTGATCAAAGACTTTGAAGACGAAATTCCCGGCTATTTACACAACTACGAAATTTGTGAGGCCCTTGAGAGCCTGTGCTTGAGAACTGGCGTTGATAAATTGGGTGAAAATTTGCGGATATGCTACGAGAAATTAGTTAGCCTGTCTTTGGTAGATGTGCGCGAACTCGAGTTAGTAGAAACCTGGCTCAACGATCTTCAGATGCTCTCCCATGGAGTTAGAGAACATACCGTAGCCTCACAACGATAGCAACCCTACATCGCATTTCAGTTTTTTATTAGGATAACACCATGCAATCTGCAAATATTTCTCTCCCTTACTTTGATATTGTGCTTGAGCAGCTTAGTTTAGGAGAAGAGTCTATACAACAAATCTTTGGGCGGCATGTTCACTGGGGATATTGGTCTAATCCAGCCCAAGCTGATGGCTCAATCGAGGATTTTATGACTGCCTCAGAAGACCTCTGTAGACGAGTATGTGCGGCGGCGAATATTAAGGAGAATGATCGATTGTTGGATGTAGGTTGTGGCTTTGGAGGCACGATTGCCAGCCTTAATGAACAATTTCAAAACCTGGATATGACAGGGCTTAACATCGACCCTCGCCAGCTTGAAAGGGCAGCCCAGGAGGTCAAATCCCTCGCCAACAATCAGATTGCATTCGTAGAAGGGGATGCCTGTCAGATGCCTTTTCCCGATGCCTCTGTGGATGTGGTGCTAGCCGTAGAGTGTATTTTTCATTTCCCTAGTCGGGCAGACTTCTTTCGGGAGGCTCAACGAGTGCTTCGCCCCGGCGGACGCCTGGCTATTTCTGATTTTGTGCCTATCGTCTTGTTTCGCCCCCTGCATAAATTACTGATTCCATTAGGGGCCTCTATGGTGACGGGCACCTATGGTCAGCTAGATACCTACTTCACCCTGTCAGACTACCGAGCCTTAGCTGCGGAAACGGGCTTTGATCTCGTTTCTCAAGAAGATATTACCCGCAACACTTTACCCACCTATCCCACCGTGAGTCGAGTATTTGAGCAGGCAGGCAAACCTGAGGCAGCTCGTGCCACCACCACTGTTGGCAGGTTCAGCCAGAGTGGATTTCTACGCTACCAGATTCTCAGCTTTGTAGTTAAAGATTGAACATCCATCCAAGGCCAACGTTGTGTCAAGTTGCCCATAGCCTTCAATCTGTCCAGAGTTTTCATCCCAGCGAATTTGTCAGTCATGATGATTTGTACTGCAACTCTGATTCGGATAAGTCAATCGGCCCCTTTTCTAAGAGAATAATATTATCTTACAGTTCATTAATTTGGCAGTTCCCCACCCTAAAACTACGCTAATAAATAAAGAGAGCTGGGAAATCAAACAAAACAATCGTTAGCAAGCGTTGAAGTGCTTAGTCATGCAAAATGGGGGTAAGCTTAGTGGTACAGAAAACTCATGAAACCCTTATGAATAAAGGATTCCCACTTTTAGCCAGCTTTGAGCTTTTAGACTCAATTTCTACGAGGGTAATGGGTTTCAGCCTTTATTTTTGCCATATAGGCGATCTCATTTGAGACTCGCAAAAGTTTTCTGCACCGCTAAGGGGGCGTAAGTAAGGACAAAAGTCAATTGCCTAAGTAGGCATTCAAAAGTAAAGTCCCAAAACGCTGTCTTATCGAAAGCTCCTTATCCATGAGGTTTTCGATATCTTCCTATATCACTAAGGGTTGAGCTAATGAACCTTTAAATCATTCTTGTTTGTAGAAAAGTTTTGTATTTCTAAGCAATACTTTTGACCGGAGCCGAGCATGAAAATTTTCTCAAATCTAAAAAGACTTATCTTTTTAATGCCTAACCTAATTCTATTTGGGCCTGGCTTTGCTAGATTTATTTTTTGGTCTAGAAGTACAGAAATTCTAGATCCTCAAGTGGTTTGGAAGCGTTTTACATCACCTGGAAATCCTTACTACGAATGGTTACTCCGCCACTATCCACCTGGATTCATAAGAAAGCTTTGGGCTGACATTTATCCGCGCCTTAGGGATCGGGTGACTGGCATTGCAAAACATTATGATATTTCCAATGAGTTCTACAGACTTTTTCTTGATAAGAAATACATGTTTTATACCTGTGCAGATTTCTTTGACAGCCAGGATAGCATTGAGGATGCCCAAGAGAATAAAGCAAACTTTATCTTAAATCTGATTGACCCCCAGCCAGGCGAAAAAATTCTGGATCTAGGCTGCGGTTGGGGTGGAATGTTAAAGAAGATTTATAGCACAACTGGGGACAGCAGTAATCTTAAAGGGTACACTTTGTCGATTGAGCAGAAGCGATTCATCGACGAAAACTATGGGTTTGATGTTGAATTGAAGGATGTCATTACAGCTGACTATGGAGTTGCTTGCTGGGATACGATCTTTTCAATTGGCTGTCTAGAGCACACCCCTAAATCCGAACTAGTTTCCCTTAATCAGAAATTAGCAGCTGCAATTAAGCCTGGGGGCAAGTTGGTGCATCATTTTTTCTGTCAAATGGACGCCTTTCCTCCAGCCAGATTACTGGTGTGTGGTGCTGAGCTATTTCCAGGTGTCGAACTTTCTTCTCTCAGAGAACACTTAGATGCCTTTGAACAGGCAGATTTAAAGACTGTTCATCACTCAGTGCATGACTATCGGCCTACGTTAGCGGCATGGTTCAATCGCCTGGTTGCAAATAAAGAAGCCGCGCTCCAGAGGGTAGGCGTGCAAACCTATAACCAGTATTTATGCTATTTAGCAGAAGCGTGGCGCTTGTTTGATGATCGAGATTTGATGTTAATGCGGTTTGTACTCCAGCGGCAGGACGTGCCGATTGCCTGGAAATCATCGCTTTATACCACAGAGGAACTTAAGGCATCTGACCAGCTATCTAACCGAGCTGAGTATCATATCGAGGAAGTCACTGGCTCCCGCCCATAGCTCATTGGATTAAGATACTACAGCTCTCGACCCTTGAAAAGGAGTTTGAATATTCTCAACGGAGATAAACGGCTCATCTTTTCTTTTTGTTCCATGGTTTAAGAGGGTACGCAGACCATCTGGACTTATAACTGATGGCTTAGATTCTGAGATGGGTTCCAGAACTTGAAAGCTAGGCTATAAGGAATGAGGAAGCGTTAATGTTATTGGAAAATCTATCACGTGTCCAAAGCTCATCGTTTGGTGCGTCTTCGAGTACACGAGAAAAACATAATTATTCTTTGTTGACTCTAGCGGGTTACTGGATGGGGCCATCTTCGATTATTATTTGCCATTTCGGGATAGTTTTCACATTGTTCACTGGTTTTACTATTGGTGCGTGGATATGGGTATTTTTCTTGTACTGGATTAGGATGCTAGCGACGACAGGTATCTATCATCGTCTCCTGACTCACAAAGCCTATAGTAGCCCAGCTTGGCTTAAATGGGTGGGAAGTATTGTTGCTGCCTCTGCTGGACAGATGGGACCAAGCTGGTGGAAAGGTCACCATGAAGAACATCATCGGCTTTCCGATCGAGTTGGTGAGCCACACTCATCTGTGAATGGTTTTTGGTGGTCTCATTATAGATGGCTGCTATCCAGAAACTTCATCCCATCTCGGTTACCTCCTGATATTGAACAGGATATTGTTCTCAGAACCGTAGACCGCCTGCATTTTTTGCCACTTCTTGCCCTTGGTTTCCTGTCTTATCTCATAGGAGGGCTCGAATATTTAGGGGCTTTCTTTGTGAGTACAACATTTCTGTTTCATGGTGTGGCACTGGTTAACTCCATATGCCACAAGTTTGGGTCAACACCGTTTGAAACCAATGACTACAGTAAGAATAACTGGGTGGTGGCTATCCTTACCCTTGGGGAAGGGTGGCACAACTTTCACCATGCGTTCCCCTGGTCAGCTCGTCAGGGTATTACCGTTATCAACGGTAAAGTCAGATATTTGCCAGATTTCACATTTTCGTTTATCCGATGCCTTCAATGCATGGGAATCGCTTTTAAGGTCAGGATTCCGTCGGAAGACCGTGTGCTTCTTTCAACAACAGAGCACACAGTAACCTCGCCGTGATAAGGCAATTCCGCAGTCACCTGACCACTGGGAATGGGGCGTGAGCGGGTACGTTCGACCTGGCTGTCCAGATCGCGATCAATCATGTCGTTAATGGTGCAACCCGCTCCCCGCATGGCTGTCGCAAAGATAAAAAAGAGCAACATTAATCTAAGTGAAGGCGGCTGACCCGGTTCTGCTGCCAGCGCAAGAGAACAGCATAAGGGAAGGAAAAATAACCATATTCCAACCGGACGATCGGCACGCATTAACTGGAGATAGGGACGAATAGCGCCAGGGGCAAATCTATCTACCCAGTTATTGGAGTCAGCGTCAGCAACAGCATGCTGCTGATTCAGAGACGGATTAAGCGTATTTGAGGTAGCTGCAGCTGTCTTGGTCTCTTGGGGAGAGGGTATGTGCTTGGAGCGACAGGTCTCTGGTTGAGCAAACGTTTCCGTCAGACTGCTGATGCTAGGGGAATCAGAACTTTCTAGCTTATAATGGATGTCGCTCAAAGCGGTCTCATTTGAGTTGAAGCTGTTGCTGCGAAGGTTCTTGTCAGGCAGATTATCCTGCGGAGATGGGTTGTTCATTTACTTTTCTCTAATAGTTGGGTTAGTAAAGTGAGAACTGCTGGTCAGCCTTGCTATTTGGGTTCTTCTGGGTCTGAATATGATCGAAACCCAAAAGTTATGCACGATTGTCTGGAGCATGGGTGGGCACACAATCAAGCAGACTATCCCGAAATCCAGACCTTGGCGATTAATTTAGACAGGGGCAATGTCACTCGGTCTAACCGAACCCAGTT
>JBCCRZ010000091.1:0-13695 GCA_039200855.1 Cyanobacteria bacterium P01_D01_bin.44
TCATCGTATCGTCCGTTCTCTCGAATCATGGCCAGGGCCTGATTAATCGCCGCCAGGGCTTCGGGTTTCTTATTGGGCACGGCAATGCCGAAGGGGTCTTCGGTGAGGCGTTGGCTGGTGAGCTTAATGCCAGTGACTTGCTCAGACGCGATCGCACTCAGTATCAACGGCAGATCTGTAATCGCAGCCTCTGCGGCCCCGTCTGCCACGGCCTGCAATGCGGAGAAAGCAGAATCGTAGGTTTTGATTTGAGAGCCTGAGATATCCACCGCAGCTTGTGCGCCCGCCGTGCCAAGTTGGACGGCAATTGTTTTGCCTTCCAGGGTCTTGAAATTTTTGATATCGTCTCGACCGGGAACAGTCGCAATAGCTAACCCAGAGACAAAATAAGGGTCTGAGAAGCTTACCAGCTTGGCCCGGTCTTCGGTAATTGCGATCGCACCGATGGCCACATCAGCCCGCCCCCCCTGCAAAAGCGGGATCAGACTGTCAAAGGCCTGTTTTTCCCATTGCAGCTCAACCCCTGCAATGGCTGCGATCTCATTCAGTAGATCCACGTCAAACCCTTCAAACTGGTTGGGTTGAGGCTGCTGCACAAACGGGTAATACCCCGTTGTGGTCGCCACCTTCCACGTTTCTTCTAAGGGAAAGGCAACGGTTTCAGCCACGACTTCAACGGTCGGGTCAGCCGGGTCAGGCGAACGGGTCGGTAAGGGTAGTTTGGAGGTGATCCCACCCAATCGAGCGCAGGCGGGCAAAATCGAAGCCCCCAAACCCAAACCCAAATATCGCAGCAACTCCGAACGCTTCATCACCCCAGCTCCCAACTATCTCTATCACTTTAAGCCCCTTTGAGCTAGAGATTATGCCAGATTTAAGTTGAAGCAGCCTTACCCGCTTCAGTGAGCAGTCTATCAAGGCCGGACAAGGGGGGCGCTGCGCTGGTGAGTAGGTGAGTTCGCTTGCGCTGGTGAGTTCGCTGCGCTGGTGAGTTCGCTGCGCTTGGGGGGGGGCTGCGCTCTTTCAATCTTTGACTGTGCAACTAAATTTCACCCACTCACCCACTCACCTCCCCCGATGTAGCCAAGATTTAAGAATCACAAACGGATTGTTAAGAAAGGCTCTCCTACCCAGACAGTGCGTCACACTGGGTCTACAACACCTTAAGGATGAGTAAGTGCCATGAGTGAGTTTTCTGATTTTCTGAAGCACAAACAAGCCTACGTCGCCATTGGTGAGTTTAAGCCAGGGCGCTTTTCTGAGGCCCGTCAGCTCTATGAAAAAGCAGTCTCCGCCTATAAAAACAGCTGCGGCTTTAAAGGCGCTTATTTGCTCCAAGAGCCCGGCACCGACTGCGGCATTGCCATCATTTTGTGGGACGACATTGGTGATATGGAAGATTGCCAGGATGCTGACTACAAAGCCGCCCTCAAAGAAATTTCGAGCTTATTTGTAAAGCCACCCCAGATCAAGTTTTACGAAGTCTGTAGCGAAATTGGCCTGGTTGGGATGATGCAAGCAATGGCAGGCGTTGCCGCGTAGGGTTTTATAATAGGGCTTCTAATCCACGTCACAACCAACAGATGGCAAAACCTACCCAGGCGCATATCACCAAAATGATCCCCAAAGGTCAGTCTGAGTTCTTTAAGCAGCGTACATTCACTCAGACTGAATACTACATGGGGGCCAAACTGATCGAAGTCGGGGTCAACCCCAAAATTGCCATCTATCGTTGGACGCGTGAAGACAAGGGGGCCAAAGAAGCCTGGACCTATAGCGCCTACTGGGGCGAATCGCGGGAAAAGGTCGAAAAGGAAGAAGGCCAAGCAGGGTGAGACGCTTCGCTTGGTGAGGTAGTGAGGCAAGGTATTTACCCATTCACCAGCGCAGCGCACTCACCATCTCACCAGCGCAGCGCACTACCAGCACCAAGCAAATTCATTGCAAGATGTCTGCGGTTTCTTCCCGACTGAGTGCTAACGCATCTTCAAACGGCTCGTTAAAGATCACCATCGTCGTTGTCTGATTTTCTTTGAAGCCGATCCGCTCATAAAATCGCTGCTGATTTGTCGTCATCAGGTAAACCCGATCAACCCGGCTCATGTGGGGGTGGCTCAGCACCGTCTGCACCAACTTACGGCCTAGCCCAGCTCCTTGGTAGTCAGGATCGATAACGACATCCCAAATAGTGGCCCGGTAGACCCCGTCTGAGGTAGCCCGGGCAAAGCCGATCATCTTCTCCCCGTCCCAGGCAGTTACCACTGGGTGGCTGTGTGCGATCGCAACCTGCAAATCATCGTCCCGTCGATCTTTTGCCCAAAAAGCGGCTCTGTCCAATAGCTGACGCAGCTTAACTAAATCAGCGGCAGAGAACGTCTCACTGTAGCAAAACTGAATATGCCGAAAATCCATCAATATGCTTTCCTTGGAATGGGAGTGCTGGGCCTTAAGGCAAACACGCCCTCCAGCATAATCTGTCGCCATCCCAATCGGCATCGGGAAACCCGACTTCAAACGAACAACATCCTAAGATTTCATGACAATTATGGTTAAGCGCTTTTGGCTATCAACCCGCCGTCGTACCTGGCTTAGGTCATTATCGCTAGGGCTAGCGCTCGTTTGTTTTTTATGTATGGGTACCGGATTATCCCAGGCCCTGGCCTCTGAGCCATTAACCGACCCCCTACTTGCCGACGGGGGCCCAGAAGGTGCCTTCGAGCCCGTTACCCCAGAATTTCAGTTGGGCCAAGACTTTTATTTAGAAAGCTGCAGCGCCTGCCATATAGCAGTGCCCCCCGCGGTCTTACCCCAACAAACCTGGCGGGTTTTACTCACCGATCCCAACCACTACGGTATCCAGATAGAGCCCTTGCCCCGATTTAATGCCCGCCTGGTGATAGATTACCTGTCTATTTATTCACGCCCCCGGCACAACCAGCGGGTGCTCCCCTTCCGACTTAGCGAGTCAGCCTATTTTCAAGCCTTACACCCCAACCTCGAATTTCCCCAAACGCCAACCCTTACCACCTGCGTTAGCTGCCACCCCAGCGCAGAGGCCTTTAACTTCCGAGACTGGCAGGAGTGATACCATTGAAAGGCTATGCCAGAAGGTGGGGTAAACCGTCCCCCAAAACGCCTCCCCAGGGTTACACCCCTTGTATAGGATTATTAAAGATAGACGATGGGGCATATTAAGACCCTGCATTACCGCTGTACCCTTAGCTCGACATGCTGAAACAACTCTTTGGCGATCCCAACACCCGTAAGCTCAAAAGATATCAACCCGATGTCAAAGAAGTCGGCCTGTTTGAAGAAGACGTTCAGACCCTTTCAGACGAGGCGCTATCGGGTAAGACCGTCGAGTTTAGGGAGCGGCTAGAAAAGGGCGAAACCCTGGATGACCTGCTACCCGAAGCCTTTGCAGTGGTCCGCGAAGCCTCGAAGCGGGTTTTGGGGCTGCGCCACTATGACGTACAGCTGATTGGGGGCATGGTACTCCACGATGGTCAGATCGCTGAGATGAAAACCGGGGAAGGTAAAACCCTGGTGGCGACGCTGCCGTCCTATCTGAATGCGCTGTCGGGTAAAGGGGTTCACATCGTCACGGTGAACGATTACCTGGCCCGTCGTGATGCGGAGTGGATGGGGCAAGTGCATCGCTTTATGGGGCTGAGTGTTGGTCTAATTCAACAGGGTATGACGCCCGCCGACCGCAAAAAAAACTACGCCTGCGATATCACCTATGGCACCAACAGTGAGTTTGGCTTTGACTACCTGCGGGACAACATGGCGACGGCGGCAGCAGATGTGGTGCAACAGCCCTTTAATTTCTGCATTATTGACGAAGTTGACTCCATTTTGATCGATGAGGCCCGCACTCCGCTGATTATCTCAGGCCAGGTTGAGCGCCCCAGCGAAAAATACATCAAGGCATCTGAGGTCGCCCGCGCATTAGAAGCTGAGACTGAGTACGAGGTAGACGAAAAAGCCCGGAATGTGCTGCTCACCGACGAGGGCTTTGAGAAGGCTGAAAACCTTTTGGGGGTGACGGATTTGTATGATCCCAAAGACCCATGGGCCCATTACATTTTCAATGCAGTCAAGGCCAAAGAGCTATTTGTCAAAGACGTCAATTACATCGTCCGCAATGGCGAAGTGGTGATCGTCGATGAGTTTACCGGGCGGGTCATGCAAGGGCGTCGCTGGAGCGATGGGCTACACCAGGCAATCGAAGCCAAGGAGCACGCTGAGATCCAGCCAGAGACCCAAACCCTGGCCTCAATTACCTATCAAAACTTCTTCTTGCTGTATCCCAAGCTATCGGGGATGACCGGTACTGCCAAGACTGAAGAGGCCGAGTTTGAGAAAATCTACAACCTCGAAGTCACTATCGTCCCCACCAACCGACCCATCGCCAGAAACGACATCTCCGATGTGGTCTATAAGACGGAGGAAGCCAAGTGGAAGGCCATCGCCCAGGAATGCGCTGAGATGCATGAAACCGGTCGCCCCGTCTTGGTCGGCACCACCAGTGTCGAAAAATCAGAGGTGCTCTCAGCCTTGCTGCAGCAGCTGGGGGTTGAGCACAACCTGCTCAATGCAAAACCCGAGAATGTCGAACGCGAGTCAGAAATCGTCGCCCAGGCCGGTCGTCGCGGAGCTGTGACCATCGCCACCAACATGGCCGGTCGAGGCACCGATATCATTTTGGGTGGTAACGCCGAATACATGGCCCGTCTAAAAGTGCGTGAGTATTTCATGCCCCGTCTGGTCAAGCCCGAAGAGGAAGATGGCTTTGGGGTGGCTAAAGTCGCGGCGGTCAAAGATCGACGACAGGCCGAAGGCTTCCAACCTGGCAAAAAGGTCAAGACCTGGAAAGCCTCACCCCAGATCTTCCCCACTGATCTCTCTACCGAGACCAAAGCAGCGCTTAAAGAAGCAGTAGACTTTGCCGTCAAAACCTATGGTGCCCAAAGCTTACCCGAGCTAGAAGCCGAAGACAAAATTGCCGTCGCCGCAGAAAAAGCTCCCATCGAAGACCCGGTGCTACAAAAGCTGCGGGAAGTCTACAACCAGGTTTACAAAGAGTACGATGAGTTTACCTCCGCTGAGCACAACGAAGTGATTGGGCTGGGTGGCCTCCATGTGATCGGTACCGAGCGTCACGAGTCACGCCGGGTTGATAACCAGCTACGAGGTCGGGCTGGTCGTCAAGGGGACCCAGGTTCTACACGCTTCTTCCTGAGTTTGCACGATAACCTGCTGCGCATTTTTGGCGGCGATCGGGTGGCGGGCCTGATGAATGCCTTCCGCGTCGAAGAAGACATGCCAATTGAGTCAGGGATGCTCACCCGTTCCCTGGAAGGCGCACAAAAGAAAGTGGAGACCTACTACTACGACATCCGTAAGCAGGTCTTTGAATATGACGAGGTGATGAACAACCAGCGTCGCGCCATCTATGCCGAACGCCACCGCGTCCTCGAAGGTCAGGAACTCAAAGAGCTGGTGATGGGCTACGCTGAGCAAACCATGGACGACATTGTCGAAGCCTACATCAACCCCGAGTTGCCCCCCGAAGAATGGGATCTCGAAAGTATCGTCAGCAAGTCCCAGGAGTTTGTTTATCTGCTGTCTGACCTCACCCCCGACCAGCTCTCAGACCTGTCCATGGGCGAGATTAAAACTTTCCTCAAAGAGCAGGTCCGCATTGCCTACGACATCAAAGAAGCCCAGGTCGATCAGATCAAGCCAGGGCTGATGCGCGAAGCCGAGCGATTCTTTATCTTGCAGCAAATCGACACCCTCTGGCGCGAGCACCTGCAGCAGATGGACGCCCTGCGCGAGACAGTGGGCCTGCGCGGCTACGGTCAGAAAGATCCGCTGATTGAGTACAAAAGTGAAGGCTACGAAGTCTTTTTAGACATGATGACCGGCATTCGCCGGAACGTAGTTTACACCATGTTCCAGTTCCAGCCGCAGCCACAGCCCCAGGTGCGTCAGTCTTCTGAGGTGGTTTAGATTCCGCCAACGTCCCCTCCTGGGAGGGGTGCCCGCAGGGCGGGGTGGGTTTCGATCGCTAGCACAACCGACCGAAACCCACCCCTGCCCCTCCCAGGAGGGGATATTTTGAGCGGTGCCTCTCATGCGAGGGGCAGGATATTATTCCATCTGTATCTCTAATGCCTATCGCCACGATTCTCCATAGGAGAGGCTGCGCCATCGCAACCACTGCCGAAGGCCTACGTCACCTCGCCCCAGTCTGTCAAACCCTCAACGCCGACCTCTGGATTTCTGACAGTCTCGCCACCAAAGCCGATGCCCTGGGGATTCCCTACCAAACCTACGACAAGTCCCTGCGTGAATTTTTAACCCAGCACTGGCACACCTGTGACAGCTTTATTTTCTGTTTGGCCACAGGAGCCGTGGTGCGCCTGATCGCCCCGCTGCTGCAAGACAAAGCCACAGATCCTGCTGTGGTCGTGATTGACGCCGCCGGTCAATATGCCATTAGTCTCTGCGGTGGTCACCAGGGTGGAGCCGATCACCTGGCACAGCAAGTCAGCCAATGCTTAGACGCCCAGCCCGTCATTACCGGGGCCGCCCATCGACTGAGAATTCCAGGCATTGATGTTATCGGGAGACCCTTTGGCTGGGTCAAGGGCAGCGGCGATTGGACCGGCGTCAGTGCAGCGATCGCAAACTCAGCCCCGGTGCAAATTATTCAGGACTGCGGCAGCGACCTCTGGCAGCGGGCATTGCCCGAGAAGCATACTTTCCAGTTTGGCTTTCCAGAGTTTCAAGACCGGGAGAAATATCCTGCCCCCCAGGCCCGGATTTGGATTAGCGCGATTCAGCGACAGTTCGCAGATGATAGCGACCTACCCAAAGGGCTGCCCAAAGTACAATGGCATCCCCGCGTGCTGTGGGTGGGTATTGGCTGTGAACGCGGGTCGCCGCGAGTGTTGATCGAATATGCCCTTGAGCAGGTGTTTCGCAAAAATCATCTGGCCATGGGTGCGATCGCAGGCATCGCCACCCTCGACCTCAAAGCCGACGAAGTGGGGCTGCTCGAGCTGTGTCACGCACGCAACTGGCCCCTGCAATGCTTCTCAGCAGAGCAGTTGAAAAACATTGCCGTACCTAATCCCTCCGAAGTGGTCGCAGCAGCCGTGGGTACAGGCAGCGTGGCTGAGGCGGCGGCGATTTTGGCAGCTAGTATTTCAGCGATATCTACCGAAGGCCTCCCTGCCTCGCTCCCTGTCAACTCTCTCCGCGTCCAAAAACAAATTATTCGCCATCTCGACTATCCCGGTGCCGTGACCGTTGCGATCGCCCAGGCCGAGACAGAATATACAGGCCGTCTCGGTGAACTCCTCCTGGTCGGCACTGGCCCTGGCAGTCTCGACCAAATTACCCCCGCTGCCAAAGCCGCCATCAACCGAGCTGATGTTGTCATTGGCTACACCCTCTACGTCGATCTCATCCGTCCCCTGCTGCGCCCCGGACACATTATCGAAGCCTTGCCCATCACCCAAGAAAGACAGCGCGCCGAACGGGCGACTACGCTAGCTAACTGGGGGCTCACCGTCGCCGTCATCTCCTCCGGCGACTGCGGCATCTACGGCATGGGTGGCCTCGTCCTCGAAGTCCTCAAGACCCAAAACTGGGATGGCCAAACCCCATCTGTCCAAATCTTTCCCGGCATCAGCGCCCTACAGTCCGCCGCCTCGCGGGTGGGAGCGCCTCTGATGCATGACTTTTGCGCCATCAGTCTCAGCGACCTGCTCACCCCCTGGGACGTGATCCAAAAGCGCCTGATCGCCGCCACCCAGGGCGACTTTATCGTGGCCCTTTACAACCCCAAATCCAAAAAACGCACCAAGCAAATCCAGTTCGCTCAGCAAACTTTGCTGCAATATCGCCAGCCAGAGACGCCGGTTGCCCTGGCCTGCTCTCTCTATCGCCCCGACGAGCAAATCGTGCTAACCACATTAGGCGATATGCTTAACCACCCCATTGACATGCTCACCACGGTTCTCATTGGTAACCAAAGCAGTCTGACTCATGCAGGCTGGTTTATCACCCCTCGAGGCTATCTCGGGTTCAAACAGTTAGAGTAATTGAACAAAACAGAGCACAATGCAATCAACCAATTGACTAAAATAAATCATAATGCAATCAACCAGCAGCTATGGACACAGCAAACGTTCAATACGTTTCCAACGAGCAGGGCTCATTAACCAATGTTCTGATTCCAATAGAACTGTGGAAAGGTATTCTATCTAAGCTAGAACCATCAGATTTGCTCAAAAGCGAAATATTGAAACTTAGCCTTTTGGAGTCCAAGCAAAGAGAGGAAGGGAGTTTACTGCACCAAGCCGTTAGTCAACCCGGTGCTGACCTAGTCAAGAAAACTTCATTGGAAGACTACTTCACATTCATTGCCTCCAACGACATTCGCCTGAAAGGTACAAGAATTGGCATTGAAACGATTTTGAATGATTTTCTCTATCATGGGCGGACCCCTGATGACATTGCTCAAGCATATCCTTCACTCACTCTAGAGCAGATCTATGCGACTTTACTTTATTACTTCCACAACCAGCAGGTCATCGATCAGTATCTTGTTGACTGGCTGGAATGGAGCGAACAGCAACGAAAATATCAAGCGGAGAATCCTTCTCCTGTTGTAGAAAAATTGAAGCAACTACGTCAGCAGCTTGAGACGGAGAATGCTTAAGTATTTGATGGATGAAAATGTTGATATTCTTTACGCTCAGCAACTAAACAAACAACTCCCTGAAATCACTCTCTTGAAAGTAGGCGATTTAGATACGCCCCCAAAAGGCACACTTGATCCTGATATTCTGATTTGGTGCGAAGAACAAAACTTTGTCTTAGTCACCAACAACCGTGCTTCCATGCCTGTGCATTTGAAAGATCATTTAGCGAAAGGCAGACATATTCCCGGCATCATTACACTTGGCCCCCGTTTGACCATTGGAGAAAACTTGGCTGAGTTGCTTCTAATTGCCCAAGGCTCTTTCGAGGATGATTATCGAGATCAGATTATTAATCTACCTTTAACCTTCTGAAAATTTTGATGGCGATGCAGTCAAACTTTGATATTGGAACCGTCTTCAACCGCCTGCGGGAGTTCATGCAAGACTATCCCAAAGCGGCGATGTTTCAGCTTGCCGATGAGGGCTATGACTCACCGTTTGAGCAGCTGATCTCCTGCATCATTTCTATTCGCACCTATGATGAGACCAGTTTACCAGTGTCGCGGCGTCTGTTTGCCAGGGCTAAGACGCCCGAAGCCATGGGGCAATTGGGTGTTAAAGAGATTGAAACACTCATCCAAGAGAGTACTTTTTCTGATCGCAAGGCGGCGCAGATTCATGCGATCGCAACCACCCTCGTCAACGATCACAACGGCCACCTCCCCTGCGACGTCGATGTCATGCTCAGCTTCAATGGCGTCGGCCCTAAGTGCGCCCATCTAGCTATGGGCATCGCCTGCCAACAGCCCTACATCAGTGTTGACATCCACGTCCACCGAGTCGTCAATCGCTGGGGCTATGTAGAGACCAAAACCCCCGAGAAAACCACCCAAGCCTTAGAAGACAAACTCCCGCAACAGTTTTGGATCGAAACCAATCAAATCCTCATGCCCTTTGGCAAACAAATCTGCAAACAACAACCTCAGTGCGATCGCTGCCCCATCGAAGCCATGTGTGCCAAAGTCGATGTGTAAAACAAAAAGCCCAACGAATTAAGCGTTGGGCTTGGTCGTGATGCACTATCTTCAAGTTCTCATTCAGAACTATCTAGCAAAGGAACTCTCTTTTGAAGTAGCCCTAGCTCATTGCAGAGTGGCTACGATCATAGCCGCCAAAGCTGTGGCGCACTTTGCCTTGAATGCTACTTTCATAGTGGGCCGCATCCTCGGCGGTGAGGCCAACCTGCTCATCCATCCGAGCTAGCATTGACTGCTCACGTCGACGAATATTGCGGACATGGCTGACCACCAATCCTCTCAACCTTTCAGAGATTGACGGAGGAGCGACTGCGGACTGCCCAGTGGTTTCAGCTGTTGCACCCTCACCATATGGCACACCGCGATAGATCATATTGACCTTCAGCGGCTGAATCGGCGGGTGCTCAACAGCCCGAAAACGCACATCCACACCGCGATACTTGCCCGTTTTTCCAGTCGATTTGGTCGCAACTTCCGGGGGGGTGTAATCGTAGGTAACACCGCGATAAGTAAGTTTCATGGTTCGCCTCCTTGAGTTGTATAGCGATAGAGGCGCGTTCCTTCGGGCGGGTGTGCCCTACTTCCGTCTCCCTAATACTGCCTCCTCACTGCTCAAAGCTGCTAGATGGAGAGAGTAGAGAGATGAACGATTTACTTCACATCTGTATAATACGATACTGTTTTTCGATTTGTGAGGGTTTCTTAACAAAAAGAAAAGCAACTTACCCCCGACTCTCTACCCCCTTCCCTCAATCCCCGGTGGCAAGGTCATTAGATCCTCAATATTCCGCTGCATAGTGAGGCAAATATCATCCAGGGGAAGATCATTGGGGTCTCGGCCAAAGGGGTTTTCGATTTCGATGCCAATTTCTTCAATGCCAAAGACAGCAAAGGCGACCAGCCCTACCACCAGAGCCGTCCATCCGCCAAGCTCCCCCACCACTTGAAATGGGAGGGTCAGGCAGTAAATCATCAACAACTGTTTCAAATGAATCGAATAAGCCATGGGCATGGGGGTTTTGAGAATGCGTTCGCAACCGCCTAAGGCATCGACCAGCGTATTCAGAAGCCCCGTCAGGTTGGTGAGTTGATACGGATTGATATTTCCCTTGGCTTGCTGCACCTGCAAATAGTCACTCAGCCAAAAGGCAATTTCTAAAGGCGGGTGATTCATGATTTGCAGCTTGTCGTACTGCTCGGGGGTGACCAGGCTCTGCAGCTCTGCATTAACGGGGTCTCGCCGCAGCCACAGCTTAGTTGCCACCGCAAAGGCCGCCACCAGCCTCAGCGCTCGTTTTTTGTCGGACTCTGGGAGCGCAGCTCCACGATCGCTGTTGACTTCAATCGCGACCCAAATCTGTCGGGCCAGGTTGCGCGAGGCATTGACCATATTGCCCCAGAGTTTACGCCCTTCCCAGAAGCGGTCGTAGGCGGTGTTAGTACGAAACACTAGCAGCAAACCCAACACAATGCTGGGCACAATGCCGCTACTGATCGGCAGCGACACAGGCACACCCTGGCTGTATAAAAAAGCAATCAACAACCCAAAAGTCACGCAAAACAAAACCCTGGGCATCACTGCCGGAATCACCGACCCCTGAATCCGAGTCAGGGTTGAGACCCAGGTTTGCGATCGCAAACCTGGGTCAGCCTTTGACCATCGCGAATGCTGCGAATCTGGCAGATTAAACTTCAGAGCATCTTTTACCCGCATCACTGCCCCGCCCTAACGAATGTCATAGCCAAATACGTTGGGATCGGCCTCCCCCAGATCCAGGTCCGCCAGCCCGTATTCCGCCCAGCGCCGCTCTACCATCGTGGCCACATCCGGATCAGACTCGAGCGCTTCGCCCCACTCGTGTTCACTCTCGGGATAAATTTTAGTCGTCGCATCAATGCCCATTCTGCCGCCAAGGCCCAGTTTCTCATTCGCAAAATCCAACGAGTCAAAGGGATTTTCCGGCAAGATAAACACATCCCTGGCCGGATCTACCTTTGAGGTCACCGCCCAAATCACCTGGCGCGGGTCGCGGATGTTGATGTCTTTATCTACCACAATCACAAACTTGGTGTAAGTAAACTGCGGCAGCGCCGTCCAAAAGGCCATTGCCGCCCGGCGGGCCTGCCCAGGATAAGCCTTATCAATCGAAATCACCGCCGCCTTGTAGCTCAGCGCCTCCATCGGTAAAAAGAAATCCACAATCTCGGGCACCTGCTGCCGCAAAATCGGGGTATAGATACGATTTAGGGCAATGGCGATCATCGCCTCTTCTTTAGGCGGTCTGCCGCTAAAGGTGGTGAGGTAGATCGGGTCTTTGCGGTGGGTCACACACTGAAAGCGGATCAGTGGAGCCTGATCGTTCACGCCGCCGTAGTAGCCCATGTGATCGCCAAAGGGGCCATCGGTAGCCATCTCACCGGGGGTAATCGTCCCCTCCAGCACAAATTCTGAGGTGGCGGGCACTTCCAAATCCACCGTTTTACACTTCGCCAGGAGGACGCCCTTGCCGCCATAGAGACCCGCAAATAGCCATTCTGATAGATCCACTGGGATGGGCGTTGCCGCTGCCATAATAATCAGCGGATCGACGCCGATGGCAATGGCAATTTCCAGTTTCTTGCCATTCTCAGCTGCCTTGCGCAGGTGGCGCGCCCCGCCCCGCACCGAGAGCCACTGCACCGTCATGGTGTTCTTGCCCTGCAACTGCAAGCGATAGACCCCCACATTAGGAATCCCGGTCTCGCAGTCTTTAGTGATCACCAGGCCAAAGGTCACCACCCGCCCCCCATCTTTGGGGTAAGGCTGGATCATTGGAATCTGGGTCAGGTCAACCTGATCGCCCTTGAGAACCACCTGATGACACGGCGGCAGCAGGTCGCGCATTGGCTTGGCTTTGACGACATCAAACAGTACCTTGCCAAACTCAATCGCCTGGGACACTTTCTTGGGCGGCTTGGGCTGTTGCAGCATCCCCAACTTTTTACCCAGGGTTTCCAACTCCTCCGGTTTTTCCATATTCATCGACCAGCACACCCGCTCGACGGTGCCCAGGCTGTTGACCAAGACTGAATGCGGCGACCCCTTCACATTCTCAAACAGCAGCGCTGGCCCTCCGGTCTGCAACATCCGGTTCGAGATCTCGGCAATCTCAAGCTCAGGGTCGACCAGCGCAGTGATGCGCCGCAGCTGCCCCCGCTCCTCAATCAGTTTGATAAAATCCCGCAGATCTCTGGCCATAGTAAAGGAATGTAAAGCGCCACCCCCATTATGACGCGACCCGTTACCGGTGGGGGGTGTTCACCCAAACCAATACTTCTAGCTGGTTTGACTGAGCCTAGAACGCACCTTCCCTTTCCAGACGTTGGACACCCGTCAGCCCAAATCCCCCAACAGCGCATCCACCGAAATCTCAAACCCAAGCAAAACCTTTTGTGTCTTAGCAATATCCCCCGCCGTGTACCAAAATCGTTGCGTTTCGGTTTGCACAAAAAGGTGATGTACCTGCGGCATCAGCAACCACACCTCCAAGCAGCCCGATTGCAAATACTCAGCTGCCTTTGCAAACGCCTCTTCTGCATCGTCTGTTGGTGAAATGATCTCTGCAATCAGCGGAAATGCCTGCGGCAGCACCTCAAAATCAGCCCCATATTGCGTTAAAAGCTCCGGTGTTAGATAGGCAACATCTGGACGACGACCTTGACTGATGGTTCGACAAGGGGTTTCCGTATAAACTTCGCCACTAATTTGGCTAGAGAGCACGTAGTTACCCCAATGGCGAGCCAATCGTGCCTGAGTCTAGGGCAAACGCATCTTAAATTTGTGGATGAGTCGCTGTCGGCATAGGGTTATGAGGATCCCCCACCCCGATAGCGACTCATGAAACTGAAGCCCAAGCAGAGTATTGCCGAGCATTTTGAGAACGTCGTAGATCCCA
>JBCCRZ010000092.1:0-13528 GCA_039200855.1 Cyanobacteria bacterium P01_D01_bin.44
AGCGCAGCGCACTCACCCATCAAACCAAAATATTGAACATTGACAGACTGTTAGCTTTCCCAGTAAGTCTTTTTGATCCAGCTATGCATATCGGCTTCGGATTCAGTGTGGATGGCTTGCCCGGCTTGGGGGTTGTAGGCATACCAGCGGGTGTTGCCCTGGTCATCTACTCTTTTCTCGATATGGACCTTGGACCAATCGCTGAGGGTTTCTGCGAAACTCATCCATTTTTGCTGCAACCAGGACCCGATCGAAGGGGGTTGGGTAAATCGGGTCAGTTGTTCGTATTCTTGTTCTAATGCGCTCACTAAGGACTGGTTATTATTTGCTTTGGCCACGTCTAGCCGATGGCTGAGCAGTGCCAGTAGATTGGCCTGATGGGTGGCTTTGGTCTCAGTTTGAGCGGCCTTTGAAAAAGTCACTGTAATACACCTTAATTCACTCTCGACTTGCTTATTATAGACATGAGTAGAAGAAAAATAGAAATTTCAGTATATTTTGATACAAAATTAGAATTTCCTTAAAAAATGCCCCGATGAGTCAAGATCACTCATCGGGGCATTTCAAATTTGGAGACTGATATAAAGCGACAGCGTGAGCTAAGGCCCAATCGCTCTAAAGCCTTTCGGGGGCATGGCCTAGCATCCAGGGTCGTCCACCTTTTTGGCTCTGGTTTTTAGGTTTGGCGGGGTCTCCCTTACGCTTAACCAATCGGGGCTCTGACGAGCCGACTTTTTGGATCAGGCTGCTAGAGCTCAGGCTGATGTTAGGCGCTGTGAAAACTCGGGTTGCGATCGCACTACACGCCGGGCAATCCATGGGTGTGGTTACCTCGGCCATTTTGCGCCAGGCTTCAAAGGGACCGCAGCCATCGCACTTGTAGTCATACAGGGGCATGTTTATACCTCCTAGGTTGGCACAATCGGCTTATCAAAGATTTCGGTGGGCAAGGCCAGGGTACAGCATGCATTGGGAATATCCACGATGCCGCTCACCCGCCCTTCGACCGGGGCACAGCTGAGCAAGAGGTAGGCTTGCTCGCCGGTATAGCCAAACTTCTTGAGATACTCGATGGCATTCAAGCAGGCCTGGCGATAGGCGATGTGGACATCCATGTAATACTGTTTGCCCGTAAACTCATCGACGGAGATGCCTTCAAAGACCAGATACTCTGAGTAGCGCGGCTCAACCGGGCCGGGCTTAAAGATCGGGTTGACCATGGAATACTTATCCATGCCGCCTTTGATGATGTCAACGTGTAGGTCAATATACCCCGACATCTCGATCGCACCGCAGAACGAAATCTCACCATCCCCTTGGGAGAAGTGAATATCCCCCATGGATAGCTTTGCCCCTTCCACATAAACCGGGAAGTAGATGCGGGTGCCCTTGGAGAGGTTTTTGATATCGCAGTTACCCCCGTGCTCCCGAGGGGGAACGGTCCGCGCAGCTTCGGCAGCAACCCTGACATACTCCGAGTCTGGCAGTGTGCCGAGAATAGCATTGGTGGGATTCGGCAAGGCCGCCAGCACCGGATCATCCCCGGAAAGCCCGGCCCCATAGGTGCGCAAATCAGGGGCCGTGTTCACCAACTCGGTTTCCCGCTTATTCCACTTGGCCAGGAGATCATGGGAGGGCGCACAGCCAATCAAGCCAGGGTGGGTAATGCCCGCAAACTTAACCCCAGGGATATGTCTCGACGAGGTGTAAATCCCCTGGAGATCCCAAATAGCTTTGGCAGAGTCAGGGTAGTGGTCGGTGAGGAACCCACCCCCATTTTTCTTGTCAAAGATGCCAGTGAAGCCCCACTCGTCGCCCTGAAGCGCACCAATATCCAACAGATCAACCACGAGAATATCGCCTGGCTCGGCCCCATTTACCCAGATTGGACCGCTGAGCACATGGACCACGGTGAGATCAACATCCCGAATGTCGTCGGGGCTGTCATTGTTCTTAATTTGGCCATCTGTCCAGTCCTTACACTCAATCCGAAACACATCACCCGGATTGACAGAAACCACGGCGGGGATATCAGGGTGCCACCGATTATGGCCGGGCAGCTCTTGCTCTGACATCGACTTCGTGAGATCGACTTTAAAGAGAGTCTCAGGCATGGCTTCTACTCCTCTAACAAACTAAACAGTGCTCACAGATCAAAAACTTGAATACGGCTCTAGAGAACCGTAACTTTAGTCAGAAGTTCTCCTAGAACGAACATTCAGACAATCAAAAACAATCTCTTCAGAGAGCTCTAAGCCCTGGATAGGCAGTCAGGCAAGAGACTGAGTCGAAAACCTAATCCCAAAGCCATCGCTTTCCATAGGGAATTTACCCGATATGACAGTAGCTTTTATTACCGGACCCAGAATGTAAAAACAATTACAAAATTCAGGTTTTATTTGTATAGATAAAACATTGAAATATTTCGAGAAAAGCATTAGGTGTCATGGCAAGTATTTGGATTGAAATGTGATTTAATTTTCAGCACACAGGTGAAATTAGCTATTTAGTAAATGGAAAAAATATCGAAATTTAATACCATTAAATAATGTAAAACTTAGCCTGAGAGCCCTAAAAGAATAAGGCAGATGATCCATTTTTGAATCATCTGCCTTATTCTTTTAGTCAAAAGTCTTGATAGCAAAAGCCCTGCGTAGGCGACAGCCCCTAGACTGCCAGATAACGATGCAGCAAGTCATCGGTCAGCTGCTCAGTGGTGCCTTTCTCAACAATAGAGCCCTTTTCCATGATGAAAAACTTCTGGGCGAGCTTTCGGGCAAACTCAATTTTTTGCTCAACTACGACGACCGTGATGCCCTTTTCTTTGTTGATCCTGCGCAGGGTATCTTCAATCTCTTGAACGATCGAAGGTTGAATCCCTTCGGTGGGCTCATCTAGGAGCATGATTTTAGGGTTGCACATGAGGCCACGTGCGATCGCAAGCTGCTGCTGCTGCCCCCCACTGAGCAAGCCTCCCTGACGCTTCAGATGCTCATTCAACATCGGAAAGAAATCAAAAATTTCACTGGGAATCCTGTTGCCCTTTTTCCCACTGGCGCTAAAGCCCATCTTCAAATTATCCAGGACAGATAGGTAAGGAATAATCTCCCGACCCTGGGGAATGTAGGCAATACCCTCGCGGGCACGCTTATAGGTGGGCACTTTGGTGATATCTTTGCCCCCAAAAGCAATACTGCCACTGTTAGGCGTATTCAGACCGATGATACTGCGCAATAGTGTTGTCTTACCGACCCCATTGCGGCCTAGCAGACACACAATATCACCTTTGTTGACCGTCATGCTGACATCAAACAAGACCGGTGTCTGACCATAGCCAGCGGTCACCTTATCCATTATCAGTAACGGCTGAGTTGCCGTCACACCATTATTATTCATCTCAAGCAGCGGCGTTGATTGTTTCACGACCCAGGTAAACCTCAATGACTTTAGGATTGCTTTGTACCTCTTGGACCGACCCCTCGGCCAACACACTGCCCTGATGCAGCACCACGATGCGCTCGGCAATCTGTTTTACAAACTCCATATCGTGCTCGATAACTACAACTGAGTGAGACTTTGAAATGCTTTTGATAATCTCACCGGTCATGTAGGTCTCATCTGCAGTCATCCCCGCAGTCGGCTCATCCAACAAGACAATGGAAGGATCTTGAGCCAGCACCATGGCGATTTCGACCCACTGCTTTTGCCCATGAGAGAGAGACGACACCCGCTCAAACGCTTGATCAATCAGACCCGCCCTTTCTAAAACATCATAAATTTTGCCCTTTTTGGCCTTAGTTAACTTAGCCGTGATTGAGGCCAAAATGCCGTGAGCACCCTTGAGGGCTAGCAAAATATTGTCAAAGACAGTTAAATCGTTATAGACATTGGGATTCTGAAATTTTCGACCAATGCCCATACGGGCAATCGCGTGAGGACTCTTATTTGTGATGTCTTTTCCGTGGTAGTACACATGCCCCGAAAACACCGGCGATTTACTCACGATGGCATCCAGCAGCGTGCTCTTCCCAGCGCCATTAGGCCCAATGATGGTGACAATTTCACCATCATAAACATCTAAACTCACCCCACTCAGAGCCTTAAAACCCGAGAAAACCACATTTAAGTCTTTAACTGACAAGACCGCGTCCATTGACCAAGCCTCAAGCGTTCTAGTAAAAACAAACTACCACGACACTACCCGCCAGAGTGTATTAAAAGTGACTCGTTAAAGCGACTTAAAAAGAGCTTTAACGAGGGCAGGCTAAACCTTTACCTACGGCTCACCCTTGGCTGAGCTAACCGCTGGCAAAGGTTTGGGTTTAGACAGGTTAGACAAACTTAACTGCTTGGGCAGCAGACTCATCAACCCGTTCGGAATAAACAGCACCACCACCAGTAGCAAAATGCCCACAATCAATTGCCAGTCCTGGGTCACTTTCTCAGCAGAGTTTTGTACCTGCCCTAGCAACAGCGCTGCCAGCAGTGGCCCAATTAGAGTGCCGCGCCCGCCAATCGCAACCCAGATCACCACCTGAGTACCAAAGGCAACCGCCAGATAAACCGGCGAGATAAATCGGTTCAGCGGCACAAACAATCCGCCCGCAACCCCTGCGAGTGCCGCAGAGAGAGTCCAGATAAAAATCTTATATTGAGCGACATCGTAGCCCAAAAAAGCGATACGATTCTCGTTTTCATTAATCGAACGCAAAATCAGCCCAAAGTTTGACTGCGTCAGCCACCAGCTCAAGGCTAGTACAAAAGCGGTATAGGCCAAAATGATGAAGTAAAGCCCTATCGGTGGCACATCAGTGCCAAAAAGGCTGAGCCTGCTCACATCAGTGATGCCGTTGGTACCCCCCGTGTAGGCTTGCTGACTGACAAAGAAGGTGGTCAAAGCGGATGAGATGGCCAGGGTAATAATCGTAATGTAAACCCCACTGACCTTTGAACGAAAGATGAAGTAACCAATGACATAAGCGAACAGCGCCGGTACCGCCACCATGGCAATCAGGGCAATAGGGAAATACTTCAGCGGTGCAATAAACCAGGGCAGCTTTTCTAGCCCATTCCAAACCATAAAGTCAGGCAGTTCGCCACCGTAGGTATTAGACGCCGCAGAGAGATTGAGCTTTAGATAATAAGCCGAAGCATATCCCCCCAATGTAAAGAAAACCCCATGGGCAAAGCTAAGAATCCCGGTAAACCCCCAAACCAGGTCCAGGGATATTGCCAGGGACCCAAACAGCAGCAGCTTTGACATCAGCGAGAGCTGAAAAGAGCCCATTACAAAGGGCAATATGATGAATATCAGCAGTCCGATACCGCTAATCACAGCCAGTTTCGCTGGAAACGTTGACTGTTTGTAACCCATTACTACATTTGCCATACCCTAATCTCCTACAGGTTATTCAGTCGGTGCTTTCAGTCTGTTTGTCAATGCGCTGGAACCAGGGCCAACAAAAATCTCTTGGCTGCTTAAACCCTGACCCTGACCAAACCTTCGGCTTGCATTCCAGAAAAAACTTAAGGTTTCACCCAAACAGCTGCGGCTTAAGTCCGCTTCTGAATCGTGAACAACCCTTCAGGACGATATCGGATCAACACAATCACAGCGCCTAGCACCAATACCCTGGCGGTTGGATCGTTGAGAATAAAAGCGATGATTGCATTAGCCTCTCCAATCAAGAATGACCCCGCTAAAATGCCGATCAGCTTATCGACCCCCCCAGTCACGACCACCATCCAGGCATCTACCAGGTAGTCTTGACCCATCGGCGGAGCCACCGTCTTGAGGGCAGAAATCACCGCCCCTGCAATGCCCGCTAACCCACAGCCATAGGCAAAGGTACCCATGTCTACCAGCTTGGTGTTGACGCCTAAGCACTGAGCCATGCTCCGATTTTGAGTGACTGCCCTAATCTGACGCCCCCAGGAGGTACCATAAAACAAATACATGGTCAAAGCCAGCAACGCGAGGGCAACTGCGATGATAAATAAACGATAGTAAGAGATCGCGATTAAGGGCGAGCCCGCCGGGTCCGACATAAAAGTTATATTGCCAGACAGGTAGGCAGGAGACTTTACATACTTAAGCTGAGCAGTGAAGATCAGTTTGACGACACCCTGTAGAACAATACTGAGTCCCCATGTGGCCAGGAGGGTTTCCAGTGGGCGACCATAGAGTCGACGAATGATCGTTAGCTCAACAACGGCTCCGATAATCGCCGTTCCCAAAAAAGCAAACGGAATCGTCATCAGCAAATCCATCTGGAAGGTGTCTTGCATCCAGAAAGTAATGTAGGCCCCCAACATGATGAACTCACCATGGGCAAGATTAATGATCCGCATTACGCCGAACGTGATCGCCAGCCCCAAACCCGTCAGGAGCAAAATGCCTACAATCCCGATACCGTTTAGTGCTTGATTGAGAATCGTCGAGATCGCAAAGCCCTCAGAGGCAGCTTCCGCAGCTTCTTCCTGCGCGAGTAAATAAAGGGGCGATAGCATTGAAGACAGGGCAAAGTCCAACATAGCGCTCAAAGTAGGGCTGACAAACGTTTGGGGTTAAATAGTTTGAAAGTAGGTGAAACATACCCGCTAGCCTGATATAAAAGACGAGCTAACGGGATATTCTCTGGGTCAACCGCCTCAAGTAAAAACCACTTGGGCGGAAAACGTTTTACAGGAACTGAGGCTCTAAGTCCTTACCTGTTTCTTTAGTCGGGTCGCTGCGATCGTCTGGGGTGGTGTGCTCACACACACGACCTTTGTAGAGAGCTTGACTCCAGGCGATGGGCTTAACCGCCGCATCGGTTGCAAACACAATCTCGGCTTGACCGTCTTCTTTCCACTTTCCGATTCGGGAGTATAGATAGGTGTGGTAGTTATCCGGGTCAATCTTGACGCGGCCTTGGGGTGCATTAAACTCTTGACCGCGAGTCGCCTCACGGAGGGTGCCTGTGTTGATTTCGTCACCAGCTTCTAAAACATCGCTCATGGCCTGGGCCATGAAGAATGTTTGTAAGTAAGCCGCTTCCATCACCCCGTTGGTGACGCGACCATCGCCAAACATGGCCTTAAATTGTTCAACAAAGGCTTTGTTCTCAGGGGTATCAACCGTTTGGAAATAGTTAAAGCTGGTGTAGTGACCCGCTGAGTACTCAGGCCCCATCGCCTGAATCTCTTCTTCGGTCGTGGGGTAAGCCATAATGGGAATATCGTCAGCGTTGAGGCCCGCATCTTTGAATTGTCGATAGAAGGCCGGGATACTATCCCCCACCAAGTTACTGAGTACAAAATCGGGCTTCGCCGCTTTAATTTTGTTAATGATGGTGATAAATTCTGTGGTCCCTAGGGCCGCATACTCATCCCCAACCACGGTGCCGCCAGCTTTCTCAAGCTCAGCCTTAGCAATCCGGTTACTCTCTTTGGGATAGATGTAGTCAGACCCAATGAAGAAACCCTTAGGTCCAAAGTTCTCGTAGCAGTAAGGAATTGAGTCGGTAATCTGCTGGTTAGGTGCAGCCCCTGTGTAGAAAACGTTGGAGCTACACTCGTTGCCTTCGTAATATACGGGGTAGTAGAGTAGCGAATCTTTCTCTTCAAAAACTGGCAGCACCGACTTACGGCTTGCAGAAGTGTAGCAACCCAGAACGCACACAACCTGATCTTCGTCGATTAATCGCTTAGACATCTGGTTGTAGAGATCCCAGTTAGAGTCAGGGTTGACAACTACGCTCTCAATTTTTCTCCCAGCAATCCCTTCGCCCTTCCCTTCCCAAGGCCCTGTGCCAGTATTGATCTGCTCGATAGCCAGAAACGTGGCATCTTGCAAAGACTTCTCAACAATTGCAATGGTGCCTGTGGTGGAATACATGACACCTACTTTAATTGGGTTCTCGCCAAGATCACCTGACCCACCCCCACCACCACCAGCGGTATTAGTACCGCCAGTACAAGCTGCCAAAACACTCGTTCCAGCCGCTAGAGAACCGTACTGAATAAATTTACGTCGGCTAAGGTTGCCTAAAGAAATGCGGGACTTGGACATGGAATTACTTAACCTCACACAAACTAAGAAATGAGCCCTAATACGACTGTCCAAACCAATGGCTTGAACAAAAAACAAAGCCTAGAAATTTACCCTAGCATGCAACGCGCTGCGAGAAACCTAGGGACGGACTACTCAGAAGAACATGCCTTTAGTACTTAAAAGCAGACCTCTTTACTTACCCGAAGTAACATCAGCAGGTTTTTCCAAAAATCACTTTCTTAAGTGATTCATTTGTTGATTCAATTGAGTGTTTGGTAAAGTTCCTGATGATAGAGAACTGTATATACTAAAACAGCCATCTTTTGTGGCGAATGATACAAAACTAGGGATCGCAAGTTTGAAGATGCTGGCTTTGATGTCTGAAGTAGCCCCCATTGGGTCGTCAACGCCCGGAGCGTCGTCTTGCTGTTGAGACAGTGAACACCGCTCAGCATACACAAGTCGTCGATCAGGAAAACACTTAAGCTTGAGCAACCGTCAGGACGACGACCGCTAATGCTAAACCTTAATTATTTTTAACTATTTCTTAACTTAAAAAGTTCGGGAAGGGTTTTCAACTCGAGATGTTTAGTCACTTGGACCTGATTTTTGTATCAAAAATGACATTTTTCAGGCGTTTGAAACTGATAAAAGTAAAGTGCTCTTGAAGATGAAACTGTTAAATAAAGTTCAAAAAAGTATAGTTGCTGTAAGCCTCTTATTGTTTTTGGGGCTGTTGTTTTGATTGAAACTTTTTAGGCGTTTTGACGACACTTTTTGGGTTGAAACTGTTTTGATTTTAGAACGCGCAAGTTGCGGCTTTGATGTGGGTCAATCCGGGGCAGTTGACCCGTTTCCGGTGGCTAAGCTGTTTGTAGGGTCTCAGCTAAAAGTTTTTACTTGAAGTTTAAGGATTTTAGGAGTTTAGTTATGGCTTTTCACGGCGATATTTCTTCGAGCAATGATGCTGTTGGGGTAGCAGTTGTTAACTACAAAATGCCACGGCTCCACACTCGAGAAGAGGTGCTTGAGAACTGTCAGAAAATCTCGACGATGATCGATGGCATGAAGGTTGGTTTACCCGGGATGGATTTGGTTGTCTTTCCTGAGTACTCGACCCACGGCATCATGTACGACGCGGATGAGATGATGGCGACCGCCTCGAGTATCCCAGGGCCTGAGACAGATATTTTTGCTGAAGCGTGCATTCGCAACAAAGTTTGGGGCGTGTTTTCTCTCACGGGCGAGCGCCATGAGGAGCATCCTAAGAAGGTGCCTTACAACACGCTGATTTTGATGAATGATCAGGGCGAGATTGTTCAAAAGTATCGCAAGATTATGCCCTGGACGCCGATTGAGGGCTGGTACCCAGGTAATTGCACCTATGTCTCAGACGGGCCTAAGGGGCTGAAGATTAGTCTGATTATCTGTGATGATGGCAACTACCCAGAAATCTGGCGCGACTGTGTAATGAAGGGAGCTGAGTTGGTGATTCGTTGTCAGGGGTATATGTACCCGGCGAAGGATCAGCAGATTATGGTGTCTAAGGCGATGGCCTGGATGAACAACACCTATGTGGCTGTTGCGAATGCGGCTGGGTTTGATGGCGTTTATAGTTACTTTGGTCACTCCGCCATTGTGGGCTTTGATGGGCGTACATTGGGTGAATGTGGCGAAGAAGAGAATGGTATTCAGTATGCGGCGCTGTCCAAGTTTTCGATTCGTGACTTCCGGGAGCATGCTCAGTCCCAGAACCACCTCTATAAGCTCTTGCATCGCGGCTACACTGGCATGATCAACTCCGGTGATGGAGATGAGGGGATGCAGGAGTGCCCCTACGAGTTTTACCGTGAGTGGGTGCTGGACCCTCAGAAGACTAAAGAGCGGGTTGAGGCGTTGACGCGCTCTACAGCGGGCACCCAGGAGTGCCCCATTGAAGGGATTCCCAATCAAAAGGCGGCTCCGGTGCCGACACCTGCGGTAAAGAAGTCGGAGCCGGTGGTGGTGAGTCAGCCAGTTTCTTAAGAGCAGGCCCCAAACCCAAAAGCCCTAATGCTGGGGGCCTTGACTCCAATTGTTCCCAGCATGTCTCCTCAGGTTATTTGAGGCGTATTGTAGCGCGTTCTACTTTCTATTGAAGTGGTTTCTTACAGGATATAGTCTTGGCCCTAGGCAAGAATTTTGCTCTCCTTGCTATCTGCAACAACAACCTTTGTGACTGTTTATTTTTGTTTTGTTGAGCGGGCGGTTGGAAACCGCGTCTGGAGGGACAAAATCGGCCTGCGCCGATTGGGGTAGGCCGGTGGGTTTATTCGATGGGCTGAAATTCTTTCAAAGTAGCGATTAACTTATGTATCTGACGCCTAAAGAGTCTGAGCGGTTAACTTTATTTACGGCGGCTGAAATCGCCCGGAGACGAAAAGACCGGGGTATCCAGCTGAATGTGCCAGAAGCGATCGCAATTATTAGTGACTACATCGTTGAAGGCGCACGGGAAGATAAAACAGTCGCTCAACTGATGGCGGAGGGGGCGGCGCTGCTGACGACGGCGGATGTGTTGCCCGGCGTTTCAGACTTGATTCCCCTGATCCAGGTGGAGGCTCATTTTAACGATGGCACCAAGTTAGTCAGTGTCCATAATCCAATTCGTCCCCAGGAGGCTTGACCATGGCAGGGATATCTACCGATAACTCACTAGCGCCTGGGGCTGTGCTCTGTGAGCCGGGTTCTCTGGAGTTAAATGCGGGCCGCGCTGACAAAACCCTGGCGGTGGCGAATATCGGCGATCGTCCCATTCAGGTGGGGTCTCACTTTCATTTTTTCGAAGTCAACCGCATGCTTCAGTTTGACCGGGCTGAGGCTTTGGGGTTTCGCTTAGACATTCCAGCCGGGACGGCGGTACGGTTTGAGCCGGGGGATACCAAGACGGTGACCCTGGTAGCGCTGGCAGGCGATCGCGTCGTACAGGGGCTGAATGATTTGGTCAACGGCCCGCTGGATGAGCCACAGGTGCAGACTGAAGCGCTGGCAAAGTTGCAAACCCAGGGGTTTAGCTCCACTTAGGCTCGAAAGTTTAACGCAGCACTCAATGCGCAAGTCGTGACAGACTATTAGCCCAGATCACCCAAGAGGAAATCAATGGAAATTAGCCGTGAGCGCTACGCTGAGCTGTTTGGCCCGACCACCGGAGATCGGGTGCGCTTGGCGGATACCTCCCTGGTGATAGAAGTTGAGCGCGACACGACGGTGTACGGAGATGAGTGCGTCTTTGGCGGCGGCAAAACCCTGCGGGACGGGCTGGGCATGGCCCCTGGCATCACTGCTGCCGAGGGGGCGCTGGATTTGGTGATTACCAACGTCCTGCTGGTGGACCCGGTGCAGGGCATTGTCAAAACGGATATTGGCATTAAAGATGGCAATATCGTTGGCATCGGTAAAGCCGGAAATCCAGGGATTATGGAGGGTGTTACGCCTAATCTGGTAATCAGTGCCAATACCGACGTGCGGGCGGGGGAGGGGTTGATCGCCACCCCCGGTGGTTTAGATAGCCACGTTCACTTTGACAGTGCAGGGCTCTGTGCTGAAGCCCTATCTAGCGGACTAACCACCATGCTTGGCGGTGGATTGGGGCCGGTGACCGTAGGGATTTGCTCCAGCGGAGCGCACAACCTTGGGATTATGCTCAAGGCGTCGGAGGCCTTTCCGATTAACTTTGGTTTCTTGGGGAAAGGCAGCTCTAGCCTGCCCGAGAGCCTGGTGGAGCAGGTAGCAAATGGGGCGATGGGGCTGAAAATCCATGAAGATTGGGGGGCAATGCCCTCGGTGATCAACACCTGCCTGAATGTAGCCGATCAGTACGACTTTCAAGTCAAAATCCATACCGATACGCTGAACGAGTCGGACTATGTGGAAGACACTCTGGCGGCGATTAAAGGCCGCACCATTCACACCTATCACACCGAAGGGGCAGGGGGCGGCCATGCCCCCGACATTATTAAGGTGGCCTCCTACGACTACTGTTTGACCTCCTCGACCAATCCCACCAACCCTTACACCATTAATACCTTTGATGAGCATCTGGATATGGTGATGGTGTGTCACCACCTCAACCCCAGGGTGCCCGAAGATGTCGCCTTTGCCGAGTCGCGCATTCGGGCTGAAACCATCGCTGCCGAAGACATTTTGCACGATATGGGGGCGATCAGTATGCTGGGCTCTGATAGCCAGGGCATGGGGCGGATTGGGGAGGTGATTTGCCGCACCTGGCAGCTCGCCTCTAAGATGAAAGACCAGCGGGGCACGTTGCCTGAGGACACAGAACGCAACGACAACCACCGCGTTCTTCGCTACCTGGCAAAATACACCATCAACGTCGCCCGCACCTGCGGCATTGCCGATTATGTCGGCTCGATTGAGCCCGGCAAGCTGGCCGATATCGTGCTTTGGCGACCGGGGTTCTTTGGCATTAAACCCGAGTTGGTGATTAAGTCAGGGTTCATTGCCTGGTCGCCCATGGGCGAGTCAAATGCCTCGCTGATGACCTGTGAGCCAATTTTGTATCGTCCCCAGTGGAGTAGTTTTGGTAGTGCCCCGGCGGCAACCTCCGCCTGTTTTGTGACTCAACTTGCGTTGGAGAGAGATCTACCCGACCGACTCGGTTTAGACAAAGCACTGTTGCCGGTTAAAGACACCCGTCAGCTGACGAAGGCCGATATGCTCCACAACGATGTTTGTCCTGACATTGAGGTTGACCCGGATACCTTTCAAGTTAGGGTAAATGGCGATCTGGCCACCTGCAAGCCGGTAGATAAGGTGCCCCTGGGACGGCTTTATATTTTTCGATAAAGGTGATTTGCGATGAAACCCTCAGCAGCCAGGGTCGGTATTGGTGGCCCCGTGGGCAGCGGCAAGACTGCTTTGCTGGAGTGTCTGGTACCTCGACTCACGGCCCGAGGTATCGAGGTGGCCGTGGTCACCAATGATTTACTCACTCAAGAGGATGCCGAGCGGCTCAGGCAAACAGGATTTTTACCCCCCGAGCGGATCATCGGTGTGGAAACCGGCAGCTGCCCCCACACCGCCATTCGAGAAGACCCCACGATGAATTTGCTGGCGGTGCAAGATTTGGAAATGCGCTGGCCCCAGCTGGATTTGATTTTTGTCGAGAGTGGTGGCGATAACCTGGCCTCGACTTTCAGCTATGACCTGATCGACAGTTATATTTTTGTGATCGATGTGGGGGCTGGGGATGATATTCCCCGCAAAAATGGTCCTGGCTTTATGCAGGCGGATTTGGTGGTGATTAACAAAATCGACATTGCTCCCTACGTGGGTGCTGATTTAGCCATCATTCGTCGCGATACCCAGCAACGCCGCTCGGGCTCAGTGGCCTACACCAACTGCAAAACCGAAGTTGGGCTAGACCAGGTAGAGCAGTTCATCTTGGAAACTGTTTTGTTTCTCACACCGCCCCCATCAGGCGTCTCTGTGGGG
>JBCCRZ010000093.1:0-13399 GCA_039200855.1 Cyanobacteria bacterium P01_D01_bin.44
AGGACAAATCACCACCTCCACCGCCCCTACCCGAATCTCCCCAGCGAACGGATGACTGTTGCCATACCCCCGCTGCGACGAGTAAGCCAAACTGAGTAGAAACCCTTCATCCGCCCGAGCCAGATTCTGCAAACGCGCATCGCGCTCGGCAGGCAGTTTTAGGGGTTGTCGTGTCAGATCAAAAGGATTTTGATTCTCCGCGTCCCCGCGTCCCCCCCTCCTCGCGTCTCCCCCCCCCATCTCCCCCATCTCCCCCATCTCCCCCATCCCTCCACTCTCCTCCTGAATCAACCCCTCCCGCCCCAGCACATCCGTCACCCTCGGCATCATCTCCTGCATGGGCTCCGTCTCCGCAGCTGTGGGCGCATTCTCTTCAGCAGCCAGCTTAAAGTCAAGCAGCCGATGGATGTAGTCAAAGGTCGGGCCGAGCTTTTGACCACCGGGGATGTCTTTAAAGATTGAAGAGATGCGCCGCAGCAGGTGCATACTGCGGGTATCCAGGGGCTGGCTGTCATAAAAGCGAGGCAGCGTGGTGCGATAGGCGCGCAGCAGAAAAATCGCTTCGACGAGATCGCCCCAAGATTGTTTGATTGCCAGGGCTGCAAGATCGGGGTCGTAGAGGCTGCCTTCTGCCATGACTCGATTAACGGCCAGACTCATCTGTTGTTTGATTTGCTCCAGGCTGATTTCTGGAACGCTAGTATCGCCTCGCCTTAGGCTGCTTAGCAGGGCTTCGGCATTTTGGATAGCGTGTTCTCCGCCTTTGACTGCAACGTAGGACATAATTTCAGCCTCTCACCTCTGCTTGGGTTGTTCGGGGGAGACCCATGACCGCATCGTCTGCGAAAAGAAAGACATCGATGCCGAGGGGATATTGCTGGTGGTTATGCTGCCATTGTTGCCAAAAGGGTGAGGGGAGTTGGGGTGCGATCTCAACGGTCTCCTGAATCCCAGGCCCTCGAACCTCAACAGGTATGCCGTTCGTGAGCCCCTCAACCTGAATCAAAATAGTTGCGGAGGCTTCTGGATCGGTGGCACTTCCTGCTTTAAATGCTCCTAGTTCGGGCATCGCCGAGGGATCTGCCACAACGGCGAAATCAGCTTGGGCAGGTGTGGCAACCATGGGACAGCCGGTGTGAAATCGCAGCCATGATGCAACTGATTGATTGAACTCAAGCTGTAGCCAAACCGCCGTCTCGAGATCAAACAGCGTCAGACAGGCTGCGGCACAGCTGAGCGTCAGCCCAGTAGGGGGCGTTAGCTGGGTTGAAATAGTGCCTGTCAACCCAGGTCGAGCCAGAGCCTGTAGCAGCTGACGAAAGGCTCTTTGGGCGTCATGCACCGAATCTTGAAACCCTGGCAGCGAGGTAACCAGCATTATTCCCCCCTTTGCATCGTAAAGAAGTTGACGCGGGTGGCCTCTACCTGCCGGGCCCGATGGTTGCGGTCTGCTTTGGCGGCCTGCTCTAGCGGAGCAATCACAGTGCTGTAGATTTTGTCGTGCCAGCTGGGATGCTGTAGCAGTGCGTCACAGATAGCCGCGAGTTCGGCGTGGCGATGGGATCGTCCGGCCACATAGCCAAAACCGCTGATGACCGCATCGTTGACGGTATCGCCTAGCTGCACCACACTCCGAGTCAGGGTAATCTCGCCTAGATTAAAGGGTTGTCCAGTGCCCCCAGTACGCCCTCTAACCATCGTCAACCCAGTTTCTGGCTGTCTCAGATAGTGATAGCTGGGCAGACCAGGGCATTGAGTCAATACCTGAGACAACGCCTGCTCTATTGACTGCCACGGGGCCTTGGCTAAAACCGCCATCCAGTACTGGCGGGCTTGTTGAGGCGAATCTGATGGGTTTAATGGGGTCGAGTGGCGCTTATCCATGACGGACCTCCGCCTAAATTAATATAGATGTCTAGACAAATTATGCGAGTGCCTTTCAAATTTTGCAAGTGTTGCAGATTACTTTTGAGATCAATCAGGGTTTAATTCTGACTTGCGAAAGGTGTCTTTGACTCACGATCGTCATGCGTTGAAATGTATCAGGCGTGAACGGCGCTATAAAATTGTTACGAGATTCTATTTGTTACGAGATTCTATTTGTCCAACATGGCCTCTAGTGCCCCACCCCGCTATCAGCAAATTGCCGATGAGCTGCGCCAAAATATTGAGGCAGCTGTTTATCACGTCGGCGACCAGCTGCCGACTGAGGCGGAGTTGAGCAGGCGCTTTGATGTTAATCGTCACACCCTGCGTCGGGCCATTGATATTCTCCGTCAAGAAGGGTTGGTGCGAGTTGATCGCGGTCGGGGCATGTTTGTGGCCGCTGCACCGATTGCGCTGACCATTGGCAAGCGCGTGCGCTATAACGAAGCGCTAAAAGCTCAGGGGCTGACGCTCACTAGAGAGCCGCTACGCATTTCTGAACTGCCCGCTGATGCGCCGATTGCCAAACGGCTCCAGGTTCCGATTGGGGAGTCGGTGATCTTGTTTGAGAAACTGAGTTTGGCGGATGGGTACCCCCTGAGCATTGCCAGCAGCTATTTTCCCCATCGCCTGATGCCCGACATTGCCGCTCACTGCGAGACCTATCAGTCGATTTCAAAGATGCTCCACGACCAGTATGGGTTTGATCATATTCGCCAGAGCACTCGGATCTCAGCCCGTGTCGTTCAACCCCGTGATGCGAAATATCTGGGAGTTCCACTGCAGTCGCCTATCTTGCTAGCCGAGTCAGTGAATGTAAATCAGTTTGAGGACGTGATTGAGTATGGGGTGAGTCGATTTCGGTGCGATCGCATGGAGCTAGTTTTCGAATGAGTGTTCTTGCTGCGGTTCCCAGTCAAGATATTCGGCTGTGGTCATTTTAGACGGGTTAGGCGTGGCAATCATCTGGCAACAAATAGCTAAGAAAGGCCCAACTAATCACATTAATATTGTATGTATAGGCTAGCTATAGCAACCAAGTTCCTGACGGTAAACTCAGCGAAACTGAAAACTCGCTAAAAGATACCCGGTGTCTGTCTCGGGTTAAATTCCTAAATTTCTAGTAATTCTCTCAGGAAAGACTCAGCTATACACCCTAGGCTCAGAGACGAAACCATTGTTCGAGGAATGCATCCATGGCTGTTGACTATGACTTAGTGGTAATCGGAGGCGGTTCTGCGGGGCTAGTGGCGGCCAGTGCAGGGGCTCAAATCCACGCGCGAGTGGCCCTGGTTGAGAAAGCCAAGGATAGGCTGGGGGGCGATTGCCTCTACTACGGCTGTGTCCCCAGTAAATCGATGATTCATTCGGCTCAGATTGCCTACAACGTTAAATCAGCATCGCGCTTTGGTATCCATACTTCTGAGCCCAAGATCGACTTTGTTAAGGCGATGGGTCACGTTGAGGATGTAGTTGGCACCATTGCCATCCACGACTCGACCGAACGGTTTGAGTCTTTGGGGGTAGAGGTTATCTATGGTGCAGGCCAGTTTACCGATCGCACTACATTTGAGGTAAATGGTCGCCAACTAAAGGCCCGTGCATTTTTAATCGCGACTGGCTCTCACCCGGCAGTGCCGCCTATTGACGGTATTAAAGAAGCGGGCTACCTCAACAATATTGATGTTTTCAGCGGTCTCAAACATCGACCGGCTTCCCTGGCGGTGATCGGGGCTGGGCCAATTGGTTGCGAGTTAGGTCAATCCTTTTCTCGACTGGGATCTGAGGTGACGATTATTTCTAGCCGCGACCATATCATGCCTAAAGAAGACCCTGAAGCAGCCCAGGTGGTCGAAAAGCAGCTCCGGGAAGAAGGGATTCGCATTCTCAACAACAGCCGTGCCCAAAAAGTGCGCGTGATTGATGGCAAAAAACATGTCTACGTCGGTAACGAAGTGGTGATCGTTGACGAGATCTTAGTGTCGGCGGGGCGGACCCCCAATGTGGGATCTCTCAATTTAGAAGCCGCTGGGGTCGAAGTCGGCAAAAGTGGTGTCAAAGTCAATGAAAAACTCCAAACGGCTAACCCTCGTATCTACGCGGCGGGCGACGTGATTGGGGGCTACCAGTTTACCCACGTAGCCGGTTATGAGGGGGCCGTCGCCATGCAAAATGCGCTGATCTTTCCGCTCAAAAAGGCAGACTATCGAGTGATCCCCTGGGCGACGTTTACGGAGCCTGAGTTGGGTCGAGTGGGGCTTACCGAGCAGCAGGCTCGCGATCGCTATGGCGACGATGTGGCCATCCTCAAGCACGAATTTAAGGAGCTAGATCGGGCCCTGGCTGAGGCCGCTGGCTATGGGTTTGCCAAATTTATTACCCGCAGCAATGGTGAAATCTTAGGGGCTCATATCGTTGGCCCCCATGCGGGTGAGCTGATCCACGAAGTTGTGCTGGCCATGAGTCAAAATCTCAAAGTCGGTGTCCTGACCGGCATGATCCACGTTTACCCCACCCTGTCAGAAATTAATAGTAAGGCGGCCCTGCAGCTGACAAAGCAGAAGTACGCCAAAAACGACTTTTTGCAAAATTTCCTTCGTAAGTTCTTTAACTGGCGTCGGGGGATTGCATCATGACGGATGACGTAGCATCATGCCCGTATGAGCCATTAGTCCAAATGCAGTCCTGACCAAGTCTCAAGTTCTTTAGCCAAGACCTGTTCGCCCAGCATGTTCCCTCCCGGGAGGGACGCAGGGGTGGGTTTCGGCGTGGTTTCTTAACAGGCACCACTGTCTGTCGAGGGTCAATACTCTAAAGGCCCTGGTTTGAAATTGGCGATTTGCCCCCCTCTAGCAGACAAAAACTCCGCATATTCACTGAGAAATTTCGGAGTCGATAATTTTGGATAAAGTCGGGTTCAGTCGGTAGACCTACTGACTTATCCGATGAAATTGCTGAGTCTGCTTCACGATATCTAAACCACAAATAGCGCCGTTTTGCGTAGCTTTCTCGGTATGATTACGGTTTTTGAGTCACTGGGAAGTGATTTACAAGGGTATAGGGGATTTATAAGCCTGGTTACATTCGTTTACATGCACACCACAAGCATGTTTCTCTACTCATCGATTTGTTCTGATTTATCACGTTAGGGTTGCCTCGGTTCCTGGATTTAGACAGGCATGTTTCAAGGTTCGTCACACGCTCACGGTTGTTCAAACTATGCACTTATCAAAGCTCTACAAACTCTCTATCGTGGCTATCATGGCCCTCTGTGTAGGTTTGCCAGCACCGGGTTTGGCGATAGCAAAGTCTGAGGATAATCAAACCTTGCGTCAGGGGTTGCCCGGACGTCGCATTAGCGGTGGGTCCAGGGTGCCTACCGAGACCTGTGTCACCGACCAGCAGCCGCTGATGGCGCTGGTCCCTGATCAAAATCTGGGGTTGACCAGTGACGCCTCTCCGACCTTTTGGTTTTCGTTGCCGACGGTTAGCGCCTCGAGGGTATTGGAGTTTGGCCTCTTTGATGAAAATGAAACCCTGGTTTATCAAACAACGCTGCTGGCCACTAGCAAGGCTGGGGTCATTGGCATCGACCTGAGTGAGCTAGAGGGGGCACCCGCTCTCGGTGTTGATAAAAACTATCGCTGGTCTTTGTCAATTATTTGTAACGCACAGAATCCCTCAGAAAATATTTGGGTGGATGGTTGGGTCCGTCGGATCGAGTTGCCCCCCTCCGTCACGTCTCAGTTACCCCATACCCCTGCGCTTGATCAGTCTGAGGTTTACTTAGATGCCGGGCTTTGGCATGAAGGTCTGACTCAGCTGGCACAGCTGATGCGATCGCAACCCGAAGACACCTCCGTTGAAACCCAATGGCAGACGCTGCTGGAATCCATTAACCTGGCCCAAGCGGCAACCTCTCCCGTGCTTGAAACTTCGACCCTTGAGCGACATTAGTGAGTGCACCCCCCTATTTTGAGCACTGACCTTTTATAGCAATTAACCCATCCCTTACTATCCAGTCAAATCCCTGTGAGGATGCTGATTGAGGCTTGTGTCTATGAATTTTATAAGCCAAATCCAGGGACCTTTCCGCTTGAGTGTAGTCACGTTGGTGATTTGGAGCCTGCTGCGTGCTGAGATTAGCCAGGCTCAAATTACCCCGGCCTCAGATGGCACTGGCACACGGGTCACCTCTCAAGACACCCACTTCGATGTTGAGGGCGGCACCCGTGCAGGCAGTAATTTATTTCACAGTTTTGACCAGTTTGACTTAGACGCGGGGCAGGTTGCTGATTTTGGTGCGGGTACCGGCATTCAAAATATATTAGGTCGCGTTATTGGCGGTGAGGCCTCCATCATCGATGGCCTTATTCAAGTTACGGGGGGTAACGCCAATCTGTATTTGATTAACTCGGCTGGCATCCTGTTTGGTCCAAATGCAGCCCTTAATGTACCTGCTGCTTTTACAGCGACCACCGCCGATAGCATTGGCTTTGAGACAGGTTTGTTGCCGTCCTTGGGAAACGCTGACTATCAGCTTTTAATCGGTGACCCTACATACTTTGACTTTACCCAGCCGGTCTCTGGCAGTTTAGATGCGATCCTGGTCAATCAGGGCAATCTTGCCGTGGGCAACGGTCAATCGCTAGCGCTGTTGGGCCACCGTGTTTTAAATACTGGGCAGCTTATCGCTCCCGAGGGCAACATTACCGTTGCAGCCTCAGCTGGTCAGTTGCAGATTCGTCAGGCGGGCAGCCTTTTATCGTTAGCAGGTCCAGAAAGTAGCCTCACGCCGACCGAGCTCCCTGGTTGGCTGACCGGTGAGGTTGCCGATCACGCCACAACGATTAGCGTGAGTCCAGAGGGGCAGATCCAGCTGACGGGGGCCGAGCTGCCCCTCGGCGCAGTTCAAGTCTCCGGCAGTTTAGATGCCTCAGGGCAAACCGGCGGCAAGGTCCAGGTGCTAGGGCAAAACGTCGCGCTAGTGGGGGCCACTGTGAATGCATCGGGAATCACCCGTGGGGGCTCGGCACTGATTGGGGGGGACTATCAAGGGGGAGGGACTACCCCAACGGCTGCATTTACATCGGTTGATCAAAATTCACAGCTGACCGCTGATGCCCAAAGACTGGGAGATGCAGGTCAGGTAGTGGTTTGGGCTGATGGGCTGACCCAGTTTCTCGGCGAGATTAGGGCTCGAGGTGGTGCCCAGGGCGGCAATGGCGGCAATGTTGAAATCTCAGGAAAAGAGAGTCTTATTTTTGAGGGTCGGGTTGACTTGAGTGCTGTCCAGGGAGAGTTTGGCACGCTCCTGTTGGATCCTTTCACGATTGAGATTCGCTCTGGGGATGGCACTGGCACTAACGATGTGGTCCTGCCTGTGGTTTTGTCGAATGAACCAAATGACTCAGGCGGAATCTTTGTCATTTATGAAACAACCCTTGAAGATTTGGCCGGAGATGCCAATGTAATTTTGCAAGCAACCCACGATATCATCATCCAAGATTTGGCAGATAACGAACTTACGTTTCAGCCGGGAACTGGCTCCATCACATTTTTGGCGGATGCAGATGGCAATAATGGCGGTCAGTTTTTGATGGTTGATTTGGCTGATGTCCTGCGAACTCCAGGGCGCAATGTCAGTATCTCAGGCGCGAGCGTTACGACTGGTACCATCAATACGGGCATTGAGTCATTGATCACGAATACTGATAGTGGCGGCGATATTGAGCTCATAGCGACTAATGATGACCTACAAACGCAGGATCTTTTGACGTCTTCTCGATCTTCGGGTAACAACTCAGGCAATGGGGGTGCGATTGTCTTAAATGCCAACAACAATATTACCGTTGGTAACTTTCGAACTTCGGCAGAAGCTCTGTTTAATAATTCTGGCAAAGGTGGCGATATCATCGCGCGAGCCACAAACGGCTCGATTATTGTGGGTGACATCTACGCAAGGGCGCGTGCTGGGGGCAATAATGATGGTAATGCTGGCTCTGTTTCGCTAGAGGCCCTCAATAGTAGTACTACTACGAATTCCATTGTGGCAACGACGGATGGCGTTTTGGGTAGTGATATTGGATATGGCGGTGATGTTTTTCTCAGCAGTTTGGGAGATATTCAAGTCGCATATATTCATACTGATAGTGACCAAAATGCGGGTGTGATCAACATTAGTACTGAACAAAGTTTTCGAGCCATTGGCGATGCTTCCAATCTTGCAGGAGCTGTGGTCAGCCTATCCGCCGTAGGGGGGGGCGCTGGAAGGGTTAATATTGAGTATTCTCAAATCGGGGAAGGCATTTTTACCGTTGGTGACAGCTCTGCCAATGGCACTAATGGAGGAATCACAACGGGGGCAAACAGCCTCAATCCTGTGACGGTTATCCCTGGTAATGTTGACAATGGTACGTTGCGCATTACCAATAATCCAGATATTCCTGACAATCTAGATATTCCTGACAACCCAGATATTCTCGGCGCACTCAATCTGCCTCCTGACTTACCCGAGAGTTCTGATGCCAGGGTTTCAGAGCCTGCTCCGGAAGATCAGCAGCCTCAACCTGCCAGCAGTCGTGAATCCCCTCTGCTTTCTCCAGATCTGGCTCGTATCCAGGTGCCTGTCACCAGCTCTAGCAGCGATGATGATGCAGCTGCGGGTGAGGTTTTTTTGCAGGGGGGCAACAAGTCCGAAGATAGTGCTTTTTGGAGTGCGCTCGAGTCTTCAATGTCGGAGGAGTTTGCTGACTATCTAGAGTTATCAACGCCAGCGAAAGAAACTTCTCTGGAGGATGTGGCCAATGTCCTCACTGAGGTAAAGTCGGCTTCCGATATTAATTCTGCACTGGTCTATGCCTATTTTGAGGATGAGCAGCTCGAAGTGATGCTGATCACAGCTGAAGGAAACCCGATCCGACATCGGGTAGAGGGGGCAACTCGAGAAAAGGTGGAGCAGATGGCACAGACCTTTTTGCAAAGTGTGACTAATCCTGTGTTGCGTCCGGCCCAATATTTGCAGCCTGCCCAGCAGCTGCATCAGTGGCTGATTGAGCCGCTGTCAAATGACCTGCAAGCGCAAGATATTCAGAATCTTGCTTTTATTTTGGCTCCGGGGTTGCGATCGCTACCACTAGCGGCCCTTCACGATGGCGAAAAATTTCTGGTTGAGTCCTACAGTCTTGGCCTCATGCCAACCTTCGGTCTGACTGACCTGCGGCAGCTTACCGATCAGCAGCTGGATGATATTTCTGTTTTAGGCATGGGCATTTCAGACTTTCAAGATCAGGTAGATTTATTCGCTGTCCCAGCTGAGCTAGAGAACATTACTCAAGAGACTGGGCAACATTTCTTGAATGAGGAAGTGACCTTAAAAAATCTGCAAACTCAGCTACGAGATACGCCGTTTGAGGTGCTTCACATAGCAACCCATGCTCTCTTTAAACCAGGTGCTCGCGAAAATTCTTATCTACAGCTGTGGGATCAGCAATTGCAGCTGGATCAGCTTAGAGAACTCGATCTGGCGGGCTCGAATGTGGCCTTGATTGTGCTAAGCGCTTGCACGACAGCGTTGGGAGATCAAGAGGCTGAATTTGGATTTGCTGGATTTGCCGTCAACTCGGGGGCTCAATCGGCTCTGGCTAGCCTTTGGTCAGTGAGTGATGAAGCCACACTCGGGTTTATGACGACGTTTTACGATCACTTAGCGCAATCCACGACCCGCTCGGAGGCACTGCGGCAGACTCAAATTCAGATGTTGCGAGGTGACCTCGAGATTGTTGAGGGTGTTGTCTATGGGCCGGGCAGCGAGGAGATTGCGGTGCTGCCTGAGCTAGCGGAAAGCGGTAGTTGGGACTTTGCTCACCCATCCTATTGGGCAGCTTTCATGATGATTGGCAATCCTTGGTAAATCTACGTAGGCAAAATTTGGGCACTATAAATCTATCAAGAAATCTATCTATCAAGACGGGCTGCCTAGGGTTGTCTTGGCCTCAAGGGTGCTAGGTCCTATGCAGTTAGGTTGCCGGACTTTCAGCAGACTTTCCTCATCAGGTATATTACATCTTTAAGAAATGGTTTTTCGGACAGGACAAGCTCGATCGATTAATCGTCTCATTCGCAAAGTGACGAGTTGCAGTCTGTGGGTGAAAATCAGTCGCCTTAATCGACAACATCCCTATATCCTAGCGAGCTTCTTAGGCACTGTCTTGGTTTTTATATTACGCTTGTCGGGTGGGTTGCAATCGCTAGAGTTGGCGTCCTTTGATATGTTTGTCAGGCTGCAACCCGATCTTGGCCCCGACCCAGCCTTGCTAGTCGTGGGCATCACTGAAGCGGATATTCAAGCCTTAGAAGAATGGCCGCTATCTGATCAAACCGTCGCGGATATCCTGGCTAAGCTGCAATCTTATCAACCCAAATCGATAGGACTTGATCTGCATCGTAGCGTCCCGGTTGATGAGGCTGGAGCACCCGCATTGGCAGAGCAGCTCAAGGCCGACAATTTATTTGCGATTACCCGCATTGGGTTCACTGAAGAAGACCATATTCCGCCGCCGCCAGGGGTGTCGGAAAACCGAGTAGGTTACAACGATTTGGTGATCGACTCAGATAATGTCTTGCGCCGCAACTGGATGTTTGCTGCCGAGGGTGACGCGCGATACTACTCATTTGCGTTGAGATTGAGCCTATATGCGCTGGCTCAATGGGGAATTGAGTTTGAGCCCAGTTTAAACTCGATCAATATAGGTGACACCGAGTTCCCATCTTTGCGACCTACCTCAGGGAGCTATCAGGGGGTCGATACGCTTGGCTATCAGGTGATGTTACAGTACCGATCTGCTGAGCAAGTCGCACCACAGCTGAGCGTTCGCCAGGTGCTAAACGATGATTTTGACCCGGCCTGGATAAAAGACAAAATTGTGCTGATTGGTACAGTTGCTCCGAGCATCAAGGATGTGCTCTATACGCCTTACAGCACTGCCATGCGCAATGATTTGCAAATGCCAGGGGTGCTTATCCATGCGCAGATGGTGAGTCAAATTCTCAATGCGGTGCTACATCAAAGACCCTTGATGTGGTTTTGGACGCAGTGGCAAGAATATTTGTGGATTGCATTTTGGGCTTTGGTTGGCAGTGGACTGGCTTGGTGGCTCAAACGACCCATTTGGCTCTGGGGGGCAATTATAGGCAGTCTGGGGCTGATCGTTGGGATTAGCTGCCTGCTATTTTTGCAAGCGGGTTGGATTCCCCTAGTGCCGCCCGTGATTGCGGTGATGGCAACGGTTGCCAACATCATGGTCTATCGCTTCTTTTTTGGGTCTTTTTACGATCCGCTGACTGGGTTGCCCAATCGAACTTTTTTCCTAAAGAAACTGCAAACACAGCTCAGCGATAAGCCGGGGCAGTCCCATACGTTGTCGCTGTTATTCCTTGATGTCAATGACTTTAAGACCATCAATGAGACCTTTGGGCATAAGTTTGGTGATAAGTTACTGATCAGTCTTGCCAATCGGATCAAAGGGTGTTTGCCGACCGATATGGTAGCTCGGGTGGGGGACGATGAGTTTGCAGTGATGCTGCGAAAGGTGGCTCAGTCTCAGCAGGCTATCGAAGTCGCCGATCAGCTGCAAGACATTTTGACAAAACCAGTTTATCTTGACCATCAGCCCCTAGTGATTACGCTCAGTATGGGAATTGCGTTTCACCAGCGGGGATTTAAGTATCAAGCTGAGAGCCTGTTGCAAGATGCACACCGGGCCATGTATCGGGCTAAAGCGCTTGGCAAAGATCGCTACGAGGTGTTTGTGAAAGGAATGAGATCGCAGGCCATCTCTCGCTTACAGTTAGAAATGGATCTACGTCAAGCCCTCGATCAGCAGCAGTTTATACTGTACTATCAACCCATCGTGGCATTAAAGACAGGCAAAATTGCAGGCTTTGAAGCTCTGATCCGCTGGCAACATTCTGAGCGAGGGTTTGTCTCACCGGCTGAGTTTATTCCGGTGGCCGAGGAAACTGGGCTAATTATCCCCATCGGGCGTTGGATTTTACAAGAAGCCTGTCGGCAAATCCACGTCTGGCACCAGACATTTGCCCAGACCCCCCCCTTGTTTGTGAGCGTAAATTTATCTAGCCGACAGTTTGCCCAGGCAGACCTGGTGGAGCAGGTCGAAACTATCATTGTAGATACCGGTTTAGAACGTCGTTGTCTAAAGCTAGAGCTCACGGAGAGCGCGGCGATGGAAGATGTAGACATCGCCATTGAGCAGCTGCTACGCCTCAAGGTTATGGATGTGCAAATCAGTCTGGATGATTTTGGTACAGGCTATTCGTCGTTAAGCTATCTGCATCGATTTCCCACCGATACGCTTAAGGTTGATCAGTCCTTTGTGGGGCGGATGGAGCAAACCAGCGAAGATAGCGACATTGTCAGCACGATTATTGCCCTGGGCCACAAGCTGAAGATGAACATTGTTGCAGAAGGTATCGAAACAGCAGAGCATCTAGCTCAGTTGCGAGCCCTTGACTGTGACTATGGGCAAGGATACCTTTTCTCAAAACCGCTCTCTGGGGAGGATATTGAGATTATGTTGGAGCGGTCTCCGCAGTGGTGAGGAGAGAAGATAAATCAAGGGCATCAAAGGCTTGGAAGAATGCCAGCAGCTTGGGACGAATCTGGTCAATGCCGCCTGGAACGTTAGATTCAATATTCAGGGGCAAGACCGGATCATGGAGCGACAGACGCAGTAGAAACCAACCATCCTCTTCAGGAGATTTGCAGGCAATGCGAACGCCTTCGTAATTGGGTGAGACCTCTGCCCAGCCTGTCTGTGTTGTCGCGAAGGTCTTTAGTTTTTCAATCACCGTGTTGCCATAGGCTTTGAAATCATTGACGCCAATCTTGATTCGAAATTCTTGGCTCTCTTGAGGCTCTTTGAGGGGGGCGATCAAATCAGTTAGCGATTTGCCCGCTAGCTTAGATTTGGCCAATTCGATCAGGAGTTTGCTGACCAGATATGCGCCATCATCCAGAAAGTAATTTTCTTGCATTGCGCCGTGGCCAGAGGTTTCAATTGCCAGCCAGGAGTCTTGCCCGGCTTGATTGAGGCGAATGGACTCGTTGATGACGTTTTTATAGCCCCGCCGAAAGCGATGGTGAATGCCCTTGAGGTCGCTTTCGATAAATTGGGTGAGCCCGTCGGAGGTAATCGAGTCGGTGACGATGGTGGAGCCGGGGTGTGCTTGCAGGACAATGGCTGAGATCAGCGCGATCAGACGATTTCGGTTGAGTTCGTTGCCCTCGTGATCGACCGCTGCGCCCCGATCAACATCGGTGTCGAAGATGATGCCAAAGTCCGCGTTATTCGCGATCACGGCCTGACAAATGGAGGCCATTGCCTCTACATTTTCGGGGTTGGGTATGTGATTGGGAAAATTGCCGTCGGGGTCAAGGAACTGGCTGCCGGTG
>JBCCRZ010000094.1:0-13319 GCA_039200855.1 Cyanobacteria bacterium P01_D01_bin.44
GAATCGCACTTTCGCCAAAGGCCTGGTCAAAGTCAGAAATGCCTTCATCGGGAATCGCACTTTCACCTAAGGCCGCGTCCAAATCAGGCATACCTTCATCGGGAATCGCGCTTTCGCCAAAGGCTTGGTCAAAGTCAGAAACCCCTTCGTCGGGAATTGCGCTTTCACCAAAGGCCTGGTCAAAGTCAGAAATGCCTTCATCGGGAATCGCACTTTCGCCAAAGGCCTGGTCAAGGTCAGAAATGCCTTCGCTGAAAACGGCATTGTCTCCGAATGCCTCGTCAAACTCAGTCGGATCAAAGGGCGTCTCAGGCGATGCGGAGGCCTCTCCTGCCTGTAGGTCAGTATCAATCGTTGTGGGTTCGTCGTCCGAACCAAGCAAGCTTTCAAAACTAGGATCGGCAAAAGGGTCTAATAATTCAGAATCCACAATTTCTTGGCTGGGAATCTCATCAACGACAAAGGCATCGTCCTCTTCAAACAGGCCATTGTCTTGGGGAGCTTCAAAATCTTGGGGAGCTTCAAACAGGCCATTGTCTTGGGGTAACCCCGCCTGGGTAATCTGATAGTCAGATGACACATCAAATGGGTCGTTGAGCAATTCTTCTGCAGCGGATGGGGCTTCAAACGAACCATCGATACTGGCTAACTCCAGATCAGCAAAGTCGAGTTCAGCGCTAGTAACTTCGTCTGGTTGAGCTGGCAAGCCCCAATCTTGGGAAACGTCTGCCTCCGATTCGGACAAATCGCCATACAAACTCACAGATTCTGCTAACTCTTCTTCAAACTCATCCGGTAAAATATCTTCCATAGGTTGGCTGACCGCCTGACTAGCGTAGGCCAATCCATTATTGGCGTAGTCTACAAACTCAGTATCAGAGGTTAGCTGCAGCACGGATTGATATTGATCACGGGCAACGTCGTATCGATGCAACCCGTAGCAGTAGATGTGACCTTTTAACAGCAAAACGTTTGGGTCACTTGGATACTCATTGGCAAGCTGGTCAATGACTGCGGCCGCCTCTTCGTAGCTTCCCTGCATGTAGGCGCGCTCCGCCGCCTGATAGGCTTGAGAGTAGTCTGTGCCTGATGCCATCTGTCTTCTCCTGCGAGTCTAAGTATCCTAAAAGTGCTTCCTAGTAATGCTTCGGTAGCCTTGGTTTTAGGCTGCCCAACGAGCCGAGCGTAAAATCGCGATGTGATCGAGTAGCCGCAACGCCTGATTGGCGGTAGGATTGACAATCCATTCTCCTTTTAGAAAAGGGGCCATCGCGTCTGGGTAGTTGCGAGATACCTGAACCGATTCAGCGTCTAACCAATCTGTCCCAACTATATGATTAACGGCTAAGCCTAGCATAGTTCCTTGTTCTTCGACAGCAATTACTGGAATTTCTGCACGGTCTGTGTTCATGGGCTTGGTATACCCTAAAAATTGACCTAAGTCCGCTACCCAGATCACGCGGCCTTGTTCGTTTAAGGTGCCCAAGAGCAAGGGTGATACGTTGGGGACGGGGGTAATCCGATCTGGTGGGTTTTCAATAATTCGACGAATCCCGGTGGCTGGCAGCGCAAACTCATCCCCAGTGGCCACAAAAAAACGCAGATATAATTCGCCATCTGGTGTCTCGAGTTCTTGTAGCTCAGGAGCCTGGTCTTGGCCCCGTTTTGTTTGAAAATCTGGATTTCCTACCATGGATGCCCTTGCCCTTTTACAAACTACCTAAAAACACCAAACCACCTAAAAACACACCTTGTAAGCTACCTCCCATGGCTTCTCAACGGCTGCTCAGCTAAGCTCTCAGAAGCTGTTTTACGGTACCGATCAGCTCCGTCGGTTGAAAGGGTTTTGCAATGTAAGCATCAGCGCCCTGTTTCATACCCCAGTACCGATCAAATTCTTCACCCTTAGATGAGCACATCACCACCGGTACGTTCTGAGTGATCGGATCCGACTTAATCCGACGACAAACTTCATAACCGTTCATGCGAGGCATGACAATATCTAAAACGACCAGGTCAGGGGGATGCCCTTGGATATACTCAATTGCTTCAAGCCCATCTCCCACAACGGTAACGTCTAATCCGCTTCCTCGAAGCAAATCAGTAATCATCTCTCGTTGAGCGACACTATCTTCTACCACTAAAACCGTGTTCATAACCTGAATCTCACCGGTTGAGACTTGCCCAAAACGTCAGCCCAACTCATTATGCCCCCGGAAGCCTAAAAAACGGTTCTGTCGCCACGATGGTGGCAACATTACCAAAAGTTACAGACGCCGCACCAAGCTTGGAGCGATGATCGCCGCCTAATAAAGTTACCCTGTGGTGCGAGATTTCTTAAACATTCATCAAAGTTTTTCTACGTATCGGCCAGTTAAGAATAATACTTAGAGGTCGAAAACGACATCAAACTACCCTGACTAGATGAAAAGCCAGGATAAGGGAAGCGTAAAGAAGATTACCCTTTAAGAAGGTCTGAGGACGGTTTGGGCGCTAAATGCTCAGCACATCGGCAATTTCTTCCGCTAGTAAATGCTCTGGTTGAGAACGCTCGGGGTTGCCTTGTCCGACATATTTTTCGACCAAGGTTAAAAGCTCGTGTTCACCAAAGGGCTTAGTTAAATAATCTGTGGCACCTGCCATACGGGCTTTGACGCGGTCGATAAAGTCGCCCTTGCCCGTCAGCATCACAATCGGAATCTCTCGAAATAGAGCGGATTGCCGGATCATGGCACACAGCTCATAGCCCTCTAGCTCGGGCATGGCAATGTCACACAAAATTAAGTCCGGTTTGAGCTGAAAGAGCAGTCCCAATGCCCTCAGCGGATTGGCAATGGAGGTGACCTCATAGCCATGGGTATCGAGGATGCTTTCGATGGTTTGGCGAATCGTTAGGCCATCGTCTATGCATACGACCCGTGGCACCCGCTCGTGTTGCCAGACCCGCTTAGGTTGGGTGGCCTTAGACGGTAGCAGAGGGGCCGTGGTTTGGATTAGACCTTGCTTTATATGGGGATAGAGGGTTTTAGCTATTGTCAACATATCCCAGTCTAAATACCGAGCTAACTGCACAATGGTGGTTTTGCCATTCATCCAAGGTAAAACGGGGGTGAGCTTTTCAAGCCGGGGATGACTCTCTGCGTCAGTGACCAGCACAGGGCACTGCTTTAAAGATTGGATGTGGGGCTGGAGCTGGTGCCACATTTGGATGTGTTGTGTCGTTTTCGCGACCAGCGGTGCAATTTCAAACGTGGTGAGCTGGGGGCTCAGGGCTGGGCTGAGATTAAAGACAAAGGTGCCGTGGTGAAGACTGAGTAGCTCAAACAGGGTTTCTTCGATCATTTGCCGTAAAATGGCTCGCCCCCGTCCTGGACTTAGCGAGCCGTTTTCTAGCAGGGTCCAGAGCATGCCATACTCTGGCAGACTAAATGGGGCAACTTGGGCTGCGATCGCTTGATTGACATCAACGGCAGTATTGGTACTTTTGAGAAAGTCCTGTAGGCGATTGAGACGACCTGAGGTTTCGCCCGCGTAGACAATCTGACCATTGATAAAAAAGACGATCCAGGCTGAAGCAGATCCTCCCACTGAGGCAGGGGATATCGAAGCTGTGCTGGCACCGTTATCAAGGACGTCCCCCATTGAGGATAATCCATAGGTTTCAACGTAGAGTTCCCCTGTACGCTGCCCTAATTCGATGAGCTGAAGAATACTGCGAACATCGAGTTCGCTCAGTTGCCCCTGCATGGAATTAAATAAACCTGCCTTAACGAGCTATTCAAATCTGCAAACGCACCCCAAAAACATTCCTTGACAATTATTGTAATGGCGATTTGTGATTGCTAATTCGCCAGTGGCGTCTTTAGGCAGTCGTTTTTAGCCAACGGGGTACATTAATTTTTTGGTTAGTTGCCAGTTTCGGAAAAACCAAATCATTACACATGCCGCTAACATAGCCTAAAAATGTTCCTAGTTGATGAGGTCCCAGACTTGGGGTAATCGGTTATCTAGAAATTTTTCTCGTTAAGCTCTTTTGAAGTTGTTCGGTGATGGGTTGTCCATGGGTGAGCTGTCCAGGGATAATTCAAATCGATTATTCAAAAATTGTCTGAAGGAATTGACCAAAAGCTTTCACATAGCTCAAAAAGGTAGGTATACGGTGCTTTAGGGGCAACATTTTAAACCGATACAGTACAGAAATTTAGGATTTGATGGAGTTTGTGCGTAGTCTTGACCTAAGCACTTGACGCTTCCTAAGCTATGGTTACCTTTAAGGATAGTTAGACTTGACAATCGATGGCTTGTGAAATCGATGGAAGGCTCACTAAAGATAAGTACAAGCAAACGTGGGTAAGTTAAGGGGAATGCCAGCGTGCTGTATCTAGCGGAAGTACAGAAGAAAAGCGGGTTTATTGGTAGCGGCAAGGCAGAGTTTAAGCTGATTGCCTGTCAACGGTCTGAGCAAAACTGGAGTGCTTTGCCGGGTGACGATATCATGCCTGCGCCGGATGATGCTGCTGCGTACAGTTCTGGCGCGTTGGTGATGATTGAGTTGGGCGGTAATCGTCAGATCCAGCGTCACTATGAGGCAGGGCGTCCGTTAGTTAGTATTTTGCAGAACTTCTCTAGCCTTAGCAAAAAGTTTAAGACCCAGGAAGACGAGATTGATCAGTGGAAACAGTCGCTGACTTATCAAAGTCAGGAGCTCAATCGCCGTGAGATGGAGCTGGAAGCGCGTCAGGAAGAGTTGGAGCAGGCTGAATCTGATCTTGAAAAAGTTGAAGCTCAGCGGGTCGAATTGGACACGGCTCGCAATGAGATTGAAGCCCTGCGGGAGGAGTATGCGCGTAAGAATCAAGAGCTAGAAGGGGCTTGGGCTCACCTCAATGGGGAGATGCAAAAGCTCGAAGAGCGCCAGTCAGATCACCGAGCGGTTTCAGGGATAGATGCCTCCCAAACTCAGCAGATTCAAGAGGCGCTGACTCAGCTAACGGGGACAGTGATGCCCACGGACGATATCCGTGCTCAGCTGAGTGCGGTTGTTGAGATTGCTGACCAGCAACAGTCAATTTTGACGGAACAATGGCAGGCACTTGAGCAAACCCGCGCAGGTCTGGCTGAGCAGCAGGCTACGTTGGACGAGCAGCGAGGTAGCTTGGAGCAAGAGTGGCAGGCTTTAGCGGCTGCCGAATCGACCCTGATGGCAACCCAAGGGGCGATGCAGGCGTGTGTTACGTTAATTGAAGCAAAGCAAATCCAAAATCAGTCTTTATCAGAGCAACTGCAGCACCATAGCGGTCTCTATCAAAAGCTTTATGCGTTGCTCAATACGAGTGATAAGGTCCGTTTGAGTAAGAAGGTAGATGTGGCTGCCCTGGAAGCAATGTCGGTTGAATCCTTGCAATCAACGGTCGGGGAGCTTGAGCAGGATCTCGATAAGATGTCTCGCTTTGTCAACGACCAAGAAGAAGAGCTGAAGCTGCAGCAGCAGGCCATCGATGAACTCAAGGGCAAAAGTGAGTCAGCCAGCGAGTATGACCGTTTGCAGATGGCAGCCGAGATTTCGGAAGAGCAGGATCGCTATCGCATGCTAGAGGAAACCCTGATTGGTCAGCGACGTAACCTGTTGGAGCGAGAAGAGGTGCTAGATCAGCATCGGGCGGTCCTGGCAAGACGCCAGGGAGTAGTCACTGAGAATGTTGAGTCAGCGGTGGATTCTGCTGAGTTGGGGCCGGTTTTAGAAAGTATTGACGAGTTTCGTCAGCGGCTGGGTGAGCGGTCTCAGGCTATCAACGATGAAGTTTCTGGGCTGCAAAGTAAGCGCGATGGGCTCAAGCAGCAAATCGAGCAGCAGACAGCAGAATTGACTGGAAAACGCGATCGCATTCGAGAAGCTGAGACCGCTCTGATGGCTCAACAGGTTACCTGTACTGAGGTTCAGAGTCAGATCTCATTTTCTGAAGGGTGTTTGCAACCAGTGCAAGATCGCCTCGATGACATTCGAGCTAAGCTGGATGAGTTTTCGACCCTGGTTTCCCGATGTCAAGAGGCCAGCGACTATCAGCTGCAATCCATCTCAGAGATGCGCCAAACTATTCAGAATCTGGTTTCTGAACCCATTGCAGCAGCGTCTTAATTTATGGAGTTGAGTTTTGAACGGTGAGCATTTAAGCAGGGTTTCTTGGGAATGATTTGGGTAAATGAGCAGATTGACCCCTGCGGTATTCTCTACGCCTGCATTGCTTGCTGCAATGAGCAACAGGCTCGGGAGTGTCATGAAACCTTTCAGCAAAACCTCACCGACGAACAGCGCCATACCGGCTGGACTGCTCGCCTGAGAACGGTTGAGTCTTGGGATGAGGTCCCGGTCAGTTCGCTGAAGCTGTCTTAGGCTGAAGTTGTTTGAATAAATGAGGACTTAGTCAAGATGACAGCCCGGGGCTATATCAAACTCGACCAGTTTCTTAAGCTAGTGCAAGTCACCTCCTCTGGGGGGCAGGCCAAGGTTCTGATTCAAGAGGGACTGGTTTTAGTAAATGGGGAACTGGAGCTGCGCCGTGGGCGCAAGCTGGTCGACGGAGATCAGGTGACCTTTGACAAGCAGAGCTTTACGGTAACGCTGGCGGAGGGGGCTAGTGGATAAAGCCCTTGGTTACGTTTAGAATTGTAAACAATTATCCTATCAATAGTTGTTTGCGGGGATTACACATCCATGCCCAAAGTTGAAATTTATACCTGGAGCCGTTGTCCGTTTTGTATTCAAGCTAAAGCGCTGCTTGATCAAAAAGGGGTTAGCTACACCGAATATTGCATCGACGGGGATGAATCGGCTCGAGCTGCCATGACCGAGCGTGCCGACGGTAAGCGGTCACTCCCGCAGATTTTTATTGGTGAGCAGCACATTGGAGGCTGTGACGACTTGCATAGCCTGGATGCCAAAGGACAGCTTGATGAGCTTTTAGCTATGGCTTAGCGCTCTGTCTGTATCTTTTCGTCTGCATCTTAAAAACGCCTACTGACACTAAAAACCCTATCTACGACTCTTGACCTGGTCTAGGGTGCCGTAGATAGAGCAGATTGTCCTTGATTTCAGTCGTTTCTAAGCGACGGCTGAGTCAGAGGAGTGTAAAGAAGCCTTGGGTTGTCTGTTTCTGTGGTGGTTATTGTCTGATTCGGCTGAGTGAGCGGGGCGAGGTTGAATGATGCCATAGCCACCATGATTGCGCTCGTAGATGACGTTGATTTCATTGGTCTCAACATTGAGAAACATGTAGAAATCGTGATCGACTAACGCTAACTGCTCTAGCGCCGTCTCGACCTGCATCGGGGGCATCGTAAAGTACTTGGTCCGCACCACTTCAGGAGGGAGTTGTGGCTCTTTTTGAGTTAGAAGCTCGGATACATTGGTGGTAGTTTCAGGAACCTCCAGACTGGCTTCGGTAGCTCTAACCGAAACGTGCTCTAGGTTGCGACGTTTATCTTTGTATCGTTTGAGCTGACGGCTAATTTTGTCGGTGACTAGGTCAATGCTGGCATACAGGCTATCACTGCTTTCTTCGGCGCGGACTACGGCTTGGTTGACATAAATAGTGACTTCGGCAGACTGTTTAAGGGTTATCCGAGGGTTGCGGGAGACGGATAGGCTCACGTCAACCTTATTAATCAGATGCTGATAGTGATGAATCGCTTTCTCGATCTTTTGAGAAACATAGCTGCGAATAGAGTCTGTAATGTCAATATTTTTTCCCTGGATAACAAGCTTCATAGGCTGCCTCCGCGACAAAGATTAGCGTACGTTTTCACCCTAGCACCTGATTTTTTGCAGGGCGTTCTCCTTTAAGATCATTTGCATCCTTTGATAATTCTTGACTTTATGTCTGGCCAGTTCAGCCATCCGTCGCGTCGTGTTTTGCTATACGAGTTAGGGATGGTGCCTTATCAACAAGCATGGGCATGGCAGCAACGGCTCGTGGCGCAGCGAAAGCAAGATAGCTGCCAGCCAGATGCTTTGATGTTGTTAGAGCACCCGCCAGTGTACACCCTGGGTCAGGGCGCTAGCGAGGCGTATTTGAAGTTTGATCCGGGCGCTACCGATATTGAGCTGCATCGGATTGAACGAGGCGGTGAAGTCACTTACCACTGCCCCGGTCAACTGGTGGGCTACCCGATCCTGAATCTCCGTCACTATCGTCAAGATTTGCATTGGTATCTGCGCGGCTTGGAATCGGTTTTGATCAATGCGCTGGGCATGTATGGCTTGTCAGCGTATCGGATAGACGGGCTAACCGGCGTCTGGATAGAGGGCTATAAGGTGGCCGCCATCGGGATCAAGGTCAGTCGCTGGATCACGATGCACGGATTTGCCTTAAATATTTGCCCTAACCTGAGCGGTTTTCAAAAAATTGTGCCCTGTGGCATCGAAGACCGATCAGTGGGCAGCTTAATACAATTTATGCCGCAGCTAAAATTTACAGACGTCAGTGACGCTGTCCAGCGAAGCTTTGAGAAGGTTTTTGGGGTGCGGTTACAGGCGGCAAAATGGTCGGTGGATGAGGGGTAAAGGGTGAAAGAGGCAGGGCTAAGGGGGAGGAGATATCAAACGGATTTTTCTAATGCTGAAAGAGCATCCGTCGTTTCGCCTTTCGCCTTTCCCCCTTCCCCCTTCCCTTAGAACGGAATATCGTCGTAGTCTGGCTCAGCGGTGGGTTGGGGAGCGGCTGCTGGGGGGGCTTGAGGCGCTGGGGCTGCCGTCGCTGGGGTAGCCCCAGGCTCGGTGGCTGGCGTTGCTGTGGCGGTCACGGCTGCCGCTGCTAGCGTGGCTGTCTGGAGCTCGCTCAGACTATGAATCCGCTGTACAGTCATTTCGGCTTGCTTTTCTTTGAAGCCCTCTGGGCGTTCAATGGTTTTGATGTTTAGGCGACCTTCGACGACAATGCGATCGCCGGGCTTGTAGGTAGACTGAATGTCTTGGGCTAAGTTACCCCAACCGACTGCCTTGAGCTGGGCAGAGGCATCTTCGGAGCGCAGCCCCGGAATCTGAATAACGAACTCAGTGACGGGGGTTTGATTGTCGGAGGTATACCGTAGCTGAGGGGCTTGGACGACCTCAGCCATGAGGATGCAGTGATTCATGATAGCGTTTCTCGAATGCCCTGTTCTTTTTCGATAAAAGTTTGTACCCGCTGACGATAGTCCTGAAGCTGCCGATCAACCCACTCTCGGTCTTCACCATTGGCAAAAATGTGAACTAGGGGCTCTCCTGCATCGGGCAAGATCAGAACCCAGCTGTCGTGGCGACGGTCAATGATTTTGACACCGTCTACCAGCTCTAGGGCATCGGCGGGGTGAGTTTCTACAAGATAGCGCATCAGTGCCCCTTTCACCGTCCACGGACAACGTAGGGTTTGGACCCGATGGGATACCCGCGGCAGGTCACCCCAAATTTGGCCAAGGGATTGTTCTTGAACGGTTAGCATTTCGATCAGCTTGGCGATGCAGAACATGGCGTCAAAGCCAGGATGCAGCTCCGGGAAAATAAAGCCCATGTCGCCGCTACCACCCAGCACAACATTGCCATTGGCTTGACAGGCCTCCATCAAGGCGGTGGGGTTAGCCTTGGTGCGAATGACGTTGCCGTCATGGCGGCGGGCGATGTGCTCGACGGCCCCTGAGGCATGCACAGGGACAACAATGGTGCCGCGGGGTTGGTTAGTGAGAATCATGTGGGCCATCAGTGCTGTCAGCATTTCGCCGCGGATAGGGGTGCCCACTTCATCGACTAAAATCAGCTGTTCACCGTTGGCAGAGACTTGGACACCGAAGGCGGCTTGAAGCGCCTGGACCACCTGGCCGAGCTGACCGAGCATGACTTCTCGCTCAGCCATGGAGAGCGCCGACTGATTAAGGCTGGCGTTGAGCACAACGGCATCGCAGCCAAATTTACCCAAGAGCATGGGTAATACCGCGCCTGAGACGGCATAGGCATAGTCAATAATGACCTTGGAGTTGCTATTGCGAATGGCTCCGACGTTGAGGTGTTTTTCGAAGGCCGTGGTGTAGATTTCGATCAGGCTGCTGGGGTAGGTGACGGCTCCAATTTCATGGATTTGCGATCGCCGCAGATCTTCTTTAAAGTAAGCCCCTTCAATCTTCTTTTCTTTGCCTTTAGGAATATCAATGCCTTGTTTGTCAAAGAACTCGATCAAAATGTGATCGGTGCGATCTGGGTGGAGACGGACATGGATGCCACCCGCCACATCCAGGGTCGGCAGCACGGTTCGGGCGACCGGAATCGCAGTGGCTTCTAGATTTTGGATGTTGACCCCGACGGACATGAGGCCCGCAATTAAGGAGCGAGATACCATGCGCGAGATACTGCGCTGGTCGCGGGAAACGGTGACGTGGGAACCCGGCTTGAGGGTCGAACCGTAGGCGGCACCCAGCTTGACGGCAAACTCAGGGGTAATGTCGATATTGGCTAACCCGGTGACGCCGCGCTGCCCAAACAGATTGCGCTGGGCGGTATTACCCCAGATCAGGTTGATGTTGAGAGTGGCTCCTGATTCGATGCGCTTGCTAGGCCAGACCCGAACGCCGGGGCTGATTTGGGCTTCTTCGCCGACGGTGGAGAGGGCTCCAACAACGGCCCCTTCTAAAACATGGGCGCGCCGGTCAGCGCGAGCCCCTCTGGCAATCACGCAGGCACGCAGGTGAGTTTCGTCTCCGATCACGGCCCCATTCCATAAAACCGGGCGCTTTAGGTCGGCATCGTTGCCGATGGTGACATTGTCGCCAATCACCGTCCCAGCCTCCAGGTTGACCCGCGCCCCAATCCGGCAGTTATGGCCAATCAACACGGGGGGATTGATTTTAGCAGTAGGATCAATGTAAGTATTTTGCCCCACCCTAATACCGGCCTTGATTTCAGGATAGGCAAAATCTACCAGGACTTTGCTGTCTAGGGCGTCGTATTGGGATTCACGGTAGGCTTCGAGGTGGCCGACGTCACACCAGTAGCCCTCGGCGACGTAGCCGTACATGGGTTCATCTTTTTCCAACAGGAGGGGAAATAAATCTTTTGAGAAATCTTGCTCCTGGTTAGGGGGCAAATAGTCGAGCACTTCGGGTTCTAGGATGTAAGTGCCGGTATTGACCGTGTCAGAGAAAATTTCGCTGGTGGAGGGTTTCTCTAAAAATCGATTGATGCGACCGTCTTCGTCGGTGATCACCACGCCAAACTCGATGGGGTTGGGGACACGGGTCAACACCAGGGTCGCTTTAGAGCCTCTTTCTTTGTGGAACTGGATAGCAGCCTGGAGGTCAAAATCAGTCACGCTGTCGCCGCTGATCACCAGAAAGGTGTCGGTGAGCAGGTCGGCAATATTTTTGACGCACCCGGCTGTCCCTAAGGGCTGATCTTCTTCGACGGCGTAGGTCATCTGCACCCCAAACTCATGCCCGTCTTGAAAGTAGTCACGCATCACGTCGGGCAGATAATATAGGGTCGCAATGACTTCTGTAATCCCGTGGCGTTTCAGGAGATTGACGATGTGTTCGGCGATGGGGCGATTGAGGATCGGCACCATCGGCTTCGGCAGATCGCAGGTCAGTGGTCTGAGACGCGTTCCGGAACCACCGGCCATGAGCACTGCACGCATATCTCCTCCTTGAAAATATTAAAAACGTCTTGAATCCGTGTGAACTTGATGAAGTCGGGAACAATGGCCCCAACTATTACATCGGGCTTGGCTAACCGCTGACATCATTCTATAGGAGTGTCTTCAGCTTTTGAGGCGCAATCGTCAGTGGCGATCGAGTTATAAGCTGTATAACGGGTTACTGGGTAATGGATACCGAATTTTTACATCAAATGTTCCGTAGGTTGATAGGCAGGTTTGCTAGGCTACAGTTAGAAACTGTCTAGGCAGGCTAAATCTTCTAAGCATGAAAAAAGGATAGAACTATGGGAACTTTTCTGGGACTCCTATTGTTGGCTGGCTATGCCTATGGTGGCTGGCGATTTTGGAAAGGGTTTCACCGGACCAACTTTAGCCAAGGAAAACTTTATCTAACGCTGCTGTGGCCTGCTTTCGTGGTTGGCAGTAAGGCTTACCGGAAGAATTTTTCTAAGGCATTGAAAGGATCGTAAAATACTATGTTGCCAGCCTCACCACCTTGGCAGAGTCAAATGCAGCTTGTAGCCAATCGCTACAACCAGGAATTTGAGGGAAAACCCTTTGACCTGCCCGCCGATGTTGAGGAAATGGATATCTTTCGGGATTGGGTAGCGGGGACCCTGGCCCCGAGGATTGCCAGCCCATTTTGGGAACTAGCCAAACCGAAAAAAGGACAGCGCTGTCTGGATATTGGCTGTGGGTTGAGTTTTTTGATCTATCCCTGGAAGGAATGGCAGGCCCTTTTTTACGGTCAGGATATCAGTACGTTTGCCCAGCAGGCGCTGAATCAACGAGGGCCGCAGCTGGATTCTAAGCTGTTTAAAGGGGTCAAACGAGGCCCAGCGCATTTGCTGGACTATGAGCCCAACTTTTTTGATTTGGTGATCGCCACGGGGGTGAGTTGTTACTACTCACTGGACTACTGGAAACAGGTGATTGATGCGGTCAAGCTTTGTCTGAAACCCGGCGGTTTTTTTGTTTTTGATGTGCTTGATCCCGAACAGCCGATAGCGGAAAATTGGGCGATTTTGGAAACCTATTTGGGGCCAGAGGTTGAATTAACCCCGATGAAAGAATGGCGTGCTTTGATTCGGGCGTCAGGCGGGAAAGTGGCGAGTCATCGACCGGGCGAAGTATTTGAGCTGCTCAAGGTGAAATGGGCTTAGCGCTATCCCAGCGCCTTTGGATTATTGGGGGAACCCAGGAGAGTGCGGCCATCGTTCGTGCGCTCTCGCCTTACCAAATTTCTCCAGTGTCTTATCTGGTATCGGTCACCACCCCTGCTGCGGTGAGCCTGTATCCAGTGGGGACTGATGTCTGGGTGGGGCAGCTGACCCCAGAAACACTCTCTGAATTTTTGCGTGACTATCAAATTGGCTCGATTTTGGATGCGTCGCACCCGTTTGCAACGATAATTTCTGAGCTTGCGATCGCAGCCGCCCACCAATATTCCTTACCCTATCTCCGCAACGAACGCCATTCTTGTACCGGCTTTCCATGCAACGCCGCTTCCCCCACCCCCTCTGCCTCCCCTGCCCCCTCTGCTTCCCCTGCCTCTCCTGCCCCTACCAACATCCTGACCGTGCCAGACTACCCATCTCTCCTGGCCGGGGATCTCCTGGCCGGGCAGCGAGTGCTACTCAC